>JBAPLS010000006.1:0-18832 GCA_037083765.1 Candidatus Dasytiphilus stammeri | reverse complement strand
TTCCTCGGTTTTAGAGGCATACATATCACGAGGTTTTGAATATTCGGACTGTTGGGTAGACGATGCACGTTTAGTTGTATCTAATGCCCAAGAAGTAATAAGACATGGAAGTGAAGTGCACACGCGTTTTCGTGTAATTGGAGCTAAACGAGAAAATAATTTATGGCATGTAACAGCAAAGGATAGAGATAGTGGACAAATAGTAATATGGAGATCTAAAGGATTGGTAAATGCTGCTGGACCTTGGGTTAACAAAGTACTAGAGGAAGTGGTAAACCGTACTTCTAAATATCGTATCCGTTTGATCAAAGGTAGCCATATTGTCGTTCCTAGAATTCACGCAGAACCTTACGCCTATATTTTGCAAAATACAGATCATCGAATTATTTTTGTTATTCCTTGGATGGAAGATTTTTCTATTATTGGTACTACTGATATAGAATATAAAGATAATCCTAAAAATCCTATTATTTCTGAGGAAGAAATTAGCTACCTACTTGAAGTTTGTAACCACTACTTTAAGAAAAAAATTTACAAACAAGACATTATTTGGTCTTATGCCGGAGTGCGTCCTTTGTATGATGATAAATCTAATACCCCACAATATATTACCAGAAACTATGTTTTAGATCTAAATGAATTTCACGGCCAAACTCCTTTAATATCTATTTTTGGAGGAAAAATTACTTCTTATAGAAAATTATCGGAACAAGCACTTAATATGTTAGCGAAATTTTTTCCCCATACTGGGTCAGCATGGACCAAAAATAATATCTTACCGGGGGGACATTTAGGAAGAACTCGTGGCCATTATGCTCATTATTTGTATGAACGATATGGGTTTCTGGGCAAATCACTCGCGAAACGATATGCGTATACCTACGGGAGTAATAGTCAGCTGATTCTTAAAGATATAAGCAAGATTTCTGATTTAGGTGAAAATTTTGGACATGATTTTTATGAAGCTGAATTGCATTATTTAGTGAAAAATGAATGGGTGTATACAATAGAAGATGCAATATGGCGTCGTACTAAATTAGGAATATGGCTCACTCAGTTACAAAAGAAACGAATTGTTGAATGGTTAAATTTTAACGTCCCGAAAAGATCTCTATTAGAGAGATAAAATTTAGGTAAGTAGATTGACCATGCGACGTAATGGTTCCGACGCTCCCCAATTGAGTTGATCTCCTACTGTAAAAGCTGACAAATATTTGGGGCCTATGGATAATTTACGCAACCTTCCTACAGGAGTGCTAAGAGTACCAGTAACAGCAGTTGGGGTCAGCTCATACATTGTATGCTCACGAGTATTAGGTATAACCTGTACCCATTGATTGTGGGATGATATCATATGTTCAATATCTTGAATGGGTACGTCTTTTTTAAGTTTAATTATAAAGGATTGACTATGACAACGTAATGATCCTACCCGAACACAAATTCCATCTATTGGAATATCATTTTTAGTTTGCAATATTTTATTTGTTTCTGCTTGTATTTTCCATTCTTCGCGACTTTGACCTTTTTTAATCTCTTTATCAATCCACGGTATCAAACTGCCTGCTAAAGGAACATCGAAATTTTGTATTGTCATATTAGTACTACGACTAATTGTAGTGGCTTTTTGTTCAAGATCAAGAATAGAGACGGCGGGATTATCTAAATCTACTCGTACACTTTGATACAAAATGCCCATCTGTTTTAATAATTCTCGCATATGTCGTGAACCGGCTCCTGACGCAGCTTGATAAGTAGAAACTGACACCCATTCAATCAACTCTTGATAATTAGAAAATAATCCTCCCAGCGACATGAGCATCAAACTAACTGTACAATTACCTGCTACAAACGTTTTGATGCCTTTATTCAGTGCTTCATCTATTACCCAACGGTTGATGGGATCTAGAATAATAACTGCATCTTCTTGAAGACGTAAGGATGCTGCGGCATCTATCCAATATCCCTGCCATCCCATATTACGTAATTTGGGATAGATGTTAAGGGTATAACTATCGCCTTGACAGCTCAGGATAATATCTATTTCTTTCAAAGTATCTAGATCATATGCATTATGTAATATTAAGGGTAATTTATTGTTAAATAAAAATAATCTTTGGCCCGCTTGGGAAGTAGAGAAAAATATAGGCGTTAGTTTATCAAAATCATTTTCTTCTATCATCCGTTTTAGAAGTACTGAACCAACCATTCCACGCCATCCAATGAAACCTATAGTTTTCATAATATTGCCTCAAACTTATTTATCTTGCACTTGTTTTGATAATGATCGCACTTGCATACTTTATCTTCATGTAGAAAATGATCTCCGTGACAATTAACATTAATTATTGATTATATTTTACAATTTGTAAATATTACACTGAACTGACAGGTATCTGTTTTTTAAAATTAAAAAATATTTATTATTTTTACTTACACACCTTCAACCGTAAGGAGTATGTTTGTTATGAAAGAAATAGTTTCTGTTACCATGCTGTTATTTATCGTCATGGATCCTCTGGGTAATTTACCTATTTTTATGTTGATCTTAAAACCTTTAGAAAATAAACGTCGGCAGATGATAATTATACGGGAAATGATTCTTGCCTTGATAATCATGCTCTTGTTTTTCTTGACAGGAGAAAAGATTCTTACCCTTTTAAATTTACGAACCGAGATAGTCTCTATTTCCGGAGGAATAGTACTTTTCTTAATTGCAATAAAAATGATTTTTCCTTCAGAACAATCGTCTGCTAATACTTATATATCAGCTGGTGAAGAACCATTTATAGTACCTTTGGCTATTCCACTAGTAGCTGGTCCCACAGTATTAGCTACACTAATATTATTATCACATAAATATCAACATAGAATTATATCTATGATGGCCGCTTTACTAGTATCCTGGTTAGCTACCTTAGTCCTTTTGATGTCATCGGGAATTTTTCTGCGAATTCTCGGAGAAAAAGGTCTGAATGCCCTCGAAAGATTAATGGGATTGATATTAATCATGTTAGGATCACAAATGATTTTAGATGGGCTGCGTGTTTATCTTAGTAGCTGATAAATAGGTTCCATCCTAACTATTTTTTAGTTCTATAAACTTCCTGTTTATCTTCAAACTAGGTAATATCTTCTGAAGGCAGCTAATCTTTTTGACTACTACCATCATGACATAACAAATTGATCATAATCTCCGAACCAGAACTAACTGGTATTCTACCAGTTAGTAAGTGGGGGGAGGAATATAAAATAAATAGAAGTACATCTTCCTCCTGTCTCGTCATACATTCTGCGATTACTTTCTTCATCTCCTCACATGTGCTTATTATGATCTCGATAAATAAATCTGTTCGTCTATTTTTTTATCATTAGGATGATATCGTATATTATAGTTAACTGAATCTTATCCTCATTTGAGGTCTGCTTACCCTTTTATAATAAAATTAAAAATGTTCATATTCATGGCCACTTAATTTTCAGCTAATATTTTAAATATTACGGCTTCTAATATTAGAACCGAGGTTATCTTCATGAAAATAAATTACTATGACAATATATTATCTTCATTTAGTCAGTAGTTTTGTTTATGTCACACTTGACTAGTGTATTATTAAATCATAAAGATATTTGTAATATCTGTTTAAGATTACCACTCAATAAAAAATTTGAAATAATTCGGGTCTAGTCTTCTTTTTAGCAGAAGAGACTCCTAGGGAGAACAGATTATAGATGCAACAATCATTTAATATTTTACTTTTAAACGGTCCTAATTTAAATTATTTAGGAAGACGGGAACCGAACAAATATGGATTATTTTCACTAAGTGAAATTGTGGAAAATATGATAGCACAAGCTAAATTTCTTAATATAAGACTATATCATTTTCAATCAAATGCCGAGGATAAACTAATTGAAATTATCTACGAATCTCTCCATGAACATATCGATTATATTATTCTCAATCCGGCAGGCTATACTCATACTAGTATAGCATTACGCGATGCACTTCTGGCCGTTAATGTTCCCTTTATTGAGGTCCATATCTCCAATATATATGCTCGTGAAACATTTCGTAAAAATTCGTATTTTTCTGATATTGCAGCTGGTTTTATCTGTGGATTAGGTCCGGAAGGTTACTTCTTAGCCTTAGACGCGGTAGTATACCGTCTAAAAAAAAATCATTAGAAGATCCAGACAGATACCTGCTCTCACACGAGGAGAACCTCGTACTACCCTAGGTGCTACGGCATTTCACTACTGAGTTCGAGATGGAATCAGGTGGTTCTACCGCGCTTAACTGTCTGGACTAATAATCTTACTTTTCAATAGAACATTTCTGGTGTTGCAAGGTTAAGCCTCTCGGGTGATTAGTACTGGTTAGCTTAACGTATTACTACGCTTCCACACCCAGCCTATCTACGTTGTCATCTTCAACGACCCTTCAGAAAACCATTAAGGTTTTCAGGGAAGACTTATCTTGAGGTAGGCTTCGCGCTTAGATGCTCTCAGCACTTATCCCTTCCGCATTTAGCTACCGGGCAATGCCACTGGCGTGACAACCCGAACACCAGGGATGCGTCCACTCCGGTCCTCTCGTACTAGGAGCAGCTCCTCTCAATCTTCCAACGCCCACGGCAGATAGGGACCGAACTGTCTCACGACGTTCTAAACCCAGCTCGCGTACCACTTTAAATGGCGAACAGCCATACCCTTGGGACCTGCTACAGCCCCAGGATGTGATGAGCCGACATCGAGGTGCCAAACACCGCCGTCGATATGAACTCTTGGGCGGTATAAGCCTGTTATCCCCGGAGTACCTTTTATCCGTTGAGCGATGGCCCTTCCATACAGAACCACCGGATCACTAAGACCTGCTTTCGCACCTGCTCGCGCCGTCACGCTCGCAGTCAAGCCAGCTTATGCCTTTATACTAACCTCACGATATCCGACCGTGATTAGCTGACCTTTGTACTCCTCCGTTACTCTTTAGGAGGAGACCGCCCCAGTCAAACTGCCCACCAGACATGGTCCTGGTTCCGGATAACGGAACTCAGTTAGAACACTCAATGTTAAAGGGTGGTATCTCAACGATGACTCCATATAAACTGACGTCTATATATCATAGTCTCCCACCTATTCTGCACATTAAAACTAAGCATTCAATATCAGGCTACAGTAAAGGTTCACGGGGTCTTTCCGTCTTGCCGCAGGTACACTGCATCTTCACAGCGATTTCAATTTCACTGAGTCCCAGGTGGAGACAGTCTGGCCATCATTACGCCATTCGTGCAGGTCGGAACTTACCCGACAAGGAATTTCGCTACCTTAGGACCGTTATAGTTACGGCCGCCGTTTACCGGGGCTTCAATCGAGAGCTTTAGGTTTCCCTTAACTCCTTCATTTAACCTTCCGGCACCGGGCAGGCATCACACCGTATACATCCACTTACGTGTTAGCACAGTGCTGTGTTTTTATTAAACAGTTGCAGCCAGCTGTTATCTTAGACTGGTTTTAGCTTCATCCGTTCGGATTTCACCATATACCAGCGTGCCTTCTCCCAAAGTTACGGCACTATTTTGCCTAGTTCCTTCACCTGGGTTCTCTCAAACGCCTTAGTATTCTCTACCTAACTACCTGTGTCGGTTTAGGGTACGGTTACCTACAACCTTTCGCTTAGAGGCTTTTCCTGGAAGCTTGGTATCAATTACTTCATCACAATTGTGATTCGTTATAACGCCTTAGTGTTAATAGTAATCCGGATTTACCTAAATTACCCACCTACACGCTTAAACTGAGATTACCATCACTCAGATAATCTAACCTTCTTCGTTCCCCCATCGCAGTTACAAGTAGTACAGGAATATTAACCTGTTTCCCATCAGCTACGCTTCTCAGCCTCACCTTAGGGACCGACTAACCCTGCCCTGATTAACATTGGACAGGAAACCTTAGTTTTTCGGCGGGTAGGTTTTTCACCTACCTTATCGTTACTTATGTCAGCATTCGCACTTCTGATACCTCCAACATGTTTCTCAACATGTCTTCTCAGGCGTACAGAACGCTCCCCTACCCAGCACTATTAATAATGCTGCCGCAGCTTCGGTGCATAATTTAGCCCCGTTATATCTTCCGCGCAGGCCGACTCGACCAGTGAGCTATTACGCTTTCTTTAAATGATAGCTGCTTCTAAGCTAACATCCTGGCTGTCTAAGCCTTCCCACATCGTTTTCCACTTAACTATGACTTAGGGACCTTAGCTGGCGGTCTGGGTTGTTTCCCTTTCCACGACGAACCTTAGCACCCGCCGTGTGTCTCCCATGGTAACATTCAACGGTATTCGGAGTTTGCATCGGTTTAGTAACCCGGTAGGGTCCTTGACCGAAACAGTGCTCTACCCCCGTTGATGAATTCATGAGGCGCTACCTAAATAGCTTTCGGGGAGAACCAGCTATCTCCCGGTTTGATTGGCCTTTCACCCCTAGTCACAGGTCATCCGCTGATTTTTCAACATCAGTCGGTTCGGTCCTCCAGTTGACATTACTCAACCTTCAACCTGCCCATGACTAGATCACCGGGTTTCGGGTCTGTATCCTGCAACTAAATGCCCTTTTAAGACTCGGTTTCCCTCCGGCTCCCCTATACGGTTAACCTTGCTACAGAATACAAGTCGCTGACCCATTATACAAAAGGTACGCAGTCATCCTTAATAGGACTCCTACTGCTTGTACGTACACGGTTTCAGGATCTATTTCACTCCCCTCACCGGGGTTCTTTTCACCTTTCCCTCACGGTACTTGTTCACTATCGGTCAGTCAGGAGTATTTAGCCTTAGAGGATGGTCCCCCTATCTTCAAACAGGATATCACRTGTCCCGTTTTACTTATTGAGCTAATAATTTCAATTTTTTTGTATACGGGACTATCACCCTGTTTCGTTGATCTTTCCAAATCATTCTACTAAAATAGAAAATTAATAATAACTCTAGGCTCTTCCCTTTTCGCTCGCCACTACTAAGGGAATCTCATTTGATTTCTTTTCCTCGAGGTACTCAGATGTTTCATTTCCCTCGGTTTGCTTTATCAAGCTATATATTCACTTGATAATGATACAATAAATTGTATCGGGTTTTCCCATTCGGAAATCACTGGTTCATACGCTTCTATCAGCTAACCAGTGCTTTTCGCAGATTAGCACGTCCTTCATCGCCTCTGACTGCCTAGGCATCCACCTTGTACGCTTAATTGCTTAACCTTACAACCCACAAATGTCCTGTATTGTACAAAAAATTTTTTTCTTTTTTTAAAGAACACATTAAATAAAATTTAATGTCCCCTAGGGGATTTGAACCCCTGTTACCGCCGTGAAAGGGCGAGGTCCTAACCTCTAGACGAAGGGGACTAAATAGTCCTCATTTGGATGTGCACTGAACGGAATGCTCGTTAATTTTAAGGAGGTGATCCAACCACAGGTTCCCCTACGGTTACCTTGTTACGACTTCACCCCAGTTATGAATCACAAAGTGGTAAGCGCCCTCCTCCTGATGGAGGTTAAACTACTTACTTCTTTTACAACCCACTCCCATGGTGTGACGGGCGGTGTGTACAAGGCCCGGGAACGTATTCACCGTGGCATGCTGATCCACGATTACTAGCGATTCCGACTTCGTGGAGTCGGGTTGCAGACTCCAGTCCGAACTACGACTCATTTTGTGAGATCTGCTTACTCTTGCGAGGTTGCTTCCCTTTGTATGCGCCATTGTAGCACGTGTGTAGCCCTGGTTGTAAGGGCCATGATGACTTGACGTCATCCCTACCTTCCTCCGGTTTATCACCGGCAGTCTCCTCTGAGTTCCCGCCTTTAAGCGCTGGCAACAAAGGATAAGGGTTACGCTCGTTGCGGGACTTAACCCAACATTTCACAACACGAGCTGACGACAGCCATGCAGCACCTGTCTCACAGTTCCTCACGGCACTCCCATATTTCTACAGGATTCTGTGGATGTCAAAACCAGGTAAGGTTCTTCGTGTAGCATCGAATTAAACCACATGCTCCACCGCTTGTGCGGGCCCCCGTCAATTCATTTGAGTTTTAACCTTGCGGTCGTACTCCCCAGGCGGTCGATTTAACACGTTAGCTCCGGAAGCCATAGTTTTTCCTACAACCTCCAAATCGACATCGTTTACAGCATGGACTACCAGGGTATCTAATCCTGTTTGCTCCCCACGCTTTCGCACCTCAGCGTCAGTATTCATCTAGGAGGTCGCCTTCGCCACTGGTATTCTTTCGGATCTCTACGCATTTCACCGCTACACCCGAAATTCTACCTCCCTCTATGAGACTCTAGTAAGACAGTTTCAAATGCCATTCCTAGGTTAAGCCCAGGGATTTCACATCTGACTTAACTTACCGCCTACGTGCTCTTTACGCCCAGTAATTCCGATTAACGCTCGCACCCTCCGTATTACCGCGGCTGCTGGCACGGAGTTAGCCGGTGCTTCTTCTGTAGATAACGTCAAAACGAAGCTTTATTCATTCTTCGTTCTTCCTGTCTACTGAAAGTACTTTACAACCCTAAGGCCTTCTTCATACACGCGGCATAGCTGCATCAGGGTTTCCCCCATTGTGCAATATTCCCCACTGCTGCCTCCCGTAGGAGTCTGGACCGTGTCTCAGTTCCAGTGTGGCTGGTCATCCTCTCAGACCAGCTAGAGATCGTAGCTTTGGTGAGCCTTTACCTCACCAACAGGCTAATCTCCTCTGAGTTCATCCGATGGTGTGAGGCCTTTATGGTCCCCCACTTTTCTCTCTCGAGGATATGCGGTATTAGCCATCGTTTCCAATAGTTATCCCCCTCCATCGGGTAGATCCCCAGATATTACTCACCCGTTCGCCACTCGCCGGCAGAAAATTATTCATTTTCTCCGCTGCCGTTCGACTTGCATGTGTTAGGCTTGCCGCCAGCGTTCAATCTGAGCCATGATCAAACTCTTCAATTCAATTTTATTACCCCATAAGATTTTTTAGACTTAATGAGGTAAGCACTCCAATCTATTAATTCCGTTAAAACTTTTAACAGAATTTATCTCACACTCCGTCAGTGCACATTCAAATTTTTTACTCAATTCCTTATTGTCAAAGAACTAAAGAATAGTTAAGCACGTTTAATTATTAAACTTACTATATTATTTAACTAATAGCAATACCAGCTAGATAAATAGCTAAGTTTTTTTTAAAAAAACACTTCTTCTGATAAACTTGATATAATTTAACTAAAAAATAATATTTGTAACTACTTCAAGATCAAGGCATGCTAACGCAATAATTGTTTTTTTATAAAAATCAATAAAATCTTTTCATGTCTATTTCATCAATTTCATCCCTCTCTATTTTTACTCATTGATCTTTCATAACACTTGATAATTTCCTGTTTAGCGGCTGTGACATTGTCCCATCCTATCATCTTAGACCATTTATTTTGTTCCATATCCTTGTAATGTTCAAAAAAATGCACTATTTTTGCGCACATCCATTCTGGTAAATCATTTAAATCTTTTATATGATCATACTCGACAGTTAATTGGTTATGTGGAACAGCAATAATCTTAGAATCATAACCAGACTCATCAGTCATGTTTAAGATACTCACTGGACGACAACGAATAATTGAACCAGGGTGTAAAGAATAAGCAGTAAGTACCAAAGTATCGAGACAATCTCCATCTAAAGCTAATGTTTGGTTTATATATCCATAATTATATGGATAAAACATCGCACTAGTTAAAAATCTATCTACATAAAGAGCACCACTATTTTTATCGATCTCATATTTGAGATTATTAGCATTCGCGGGCATTTCTATAATTACATAAATATCGTCGGGCAGATTGTAGCCCGCAGGAATACTATTCAAACCCATTTAATTTTTCCTTCTTTAAGACTGAACTAAAAATATAGATTTTTGATATTTTTGTGAATTTTATCTTTAAAAGAGAAGAAAGTACTTATATTATAATGCACCAAATTAATTTGGTATTAAACTACATATTATCTTTATCTAGATAAAAAATCAATCCAGAAAAATAGACATGACTAAAACTAAAGGGATACTTTTTATAGTTTCTGCTCCCAGTGGAACTGGAAAAACTAGTTTAATTCAGCAGGTATTAAAAACTAAAACCAGTTCTTCTGCTCAACTCTCCATTTCGCATACCACTAGACAAAAACGTTCCGGAGAAAAACACGGAGTACATTATTATTTCATTTCTCATGAAAAATTTATCCAAATGATCAAAGATGGAGAATTTTTAGAGTATGTACGGATATTTGGACACTTTTATGGAACATCACGATCCTCCATCGAACCTGTACTGTCGATCGGTATAGATGTATTCCTAGATATTAATTGGCAAGGAGCACAACAGATCCGCAGAAAAATTTCTACCTTTTTTATATCTAGTATTTTTATTTTACCTCCTTCTAAAGAAGAATTAGTTAGACGTTTATATCATCGGGGACAAGAAAGTAAACAATCTATTGCTAAACGCATAGACCAAGCGGTCACTGAAATGAAACACTATCAGGAATATGATTATTTGATCATTAATGATATTTATGAACAAGCAGTATCAGATTTAAAGAATATTGTAAATGCCGAAGGTTTAAAAAAACACCATCAAGTACAACGTAATAGTAATATAATTACTAAATTATTAAAAGATTAAAGTAATGAGGTCTGTATCGAATAACAGTGCAAAATGCATTAGAAAAAATTGGTAATGGTTTTTATTTAGTGCTTATAGCAGCTAAAAGGTCGCGACAGATACCAATTTATAATTAACACACCTTCTTGGTACACAAAGACAATAAATGTACGGTAATTGCGATGCGTGAGATTGAGTTAGGAGTAATTACTAAAAATATTGTTGTATTATTATGGATAAACACAAAAAGTCAATTACATCCTGATCCGCACATCAATGACTGAAAAAATAATGAGAGTATTCAATAGATAAAAGGGATCTCCGGCGAGAAGAGGGCTAGTTACGTGACTATTCAATATTTTGTATTTGTTCTCTCATTTGTTCAATTAGAACTTTAATTTCAATGGCTGATGCAGTCAACTCGGAATTTATCGACTTAGATGCTATAGTATTAGATTCTCTGTTTAACTCTTGCATCATGAAATCTAATCGTCTCCCAATGGCTTCATTTCTATTTATAATATGATAAATATGATTAATATGTGTCTCCAGGCGATCTAATTCTTCCGACACATCACCACGTTGTTGTACAAGCAACATAATTTCTTGGAAAAACATATTTTCTTCTAACTTAACTTTTGCTTCTTGAAATTTTGTTACCAGACGTTCATTTTGCCATTTAATTATATCAGGCAATAGTAGTCGTACTTTAGCTACTTCATTACTTACATTAATTAATCGTTGTTCAATAAAACGTTTTAAACTAGAACCTTCTAGTTCCCGAATATTAATCAAATCATCAATAGTACTATCTAATAGAATTAGCAATTCAGTTCCAATACTATTGAAATCTAGTTTTTCTGTTAATATCACTCCGGGCCAACGCAAAATATCAAAAAAATTAATTATACCTTGTCCATTACTTTGTGAGTGGATCCAATTACAGACTCGGAGTAATTGTTGTACAAGTAATTTATTAATATTGAGTGATAATTGAGAATTGATGTCAAATCGTAAAAAACATTCAATTTTTCCACGGGTTAACTTTTGACTTATACGCTGACGAATTTCTGGTTCAAGAGTGCGAAAGGATTCGGGAACACGCAAATAAGTTTCTAGATAACGTTGATTGACAGAACGAATTTCCCAAACTGCATGTCCCCAAGATCTTTTTATTTCATTTCTTGTGAAAGCAGTCATGCTGCGAATCATAGAAAAATTATACTCCTTCTCAAAAAATATTAACAAGTTTAAGAAAAATCACGAAGCTAACTCCATTTGATATTATCATCTGATTAAATCATCAATAAATAAAGATAATATCATCCTAGACAAATAATCAAATTGAGAACCTATATTAGAAGAGGATTACTTTATCCTGATAAATTTCATATTCTTGTTCTACAAGATGGACCATCGTTCTAGAGATTTTACTGTTGGTGTACCTCAAATATAGGACTCTTTCAAAAACATAAAATTTATTTATATCATTATAAATTTTTATCTAACTTTTATTAATTATACGCTATTTTAATTATTATGAATAAGTTGTAATACCTGATAACGTTCAAAACATCGGATCAATATTGACAATATGCTTAGGGTATTCTTAAAATATTCTAGAACAATATCATTATGGTAGAGGATATATGTTTAAGAGGACATTATTAGTCACTGATAAAATTAGTTAGTTTAGTTTATAGCAAAAAACCACTGTCTCATATTCAGCAAATTTTTTGTAACTATATATACTTCTTAAGTGCACTTTGTTCTCTTTAGAAAATTATTTTCCATCTCTTTACGACATTCTTTATTCTAGCCACAAGTAGTTTAGAGTGGAATGCAAAAATTAACAGTCTGTCTGAGATTATATATTTTATATATTTCCCGTATGTCCAAAACTTCCTCTTCCACGTTCGCTAGGACTAAAATTGTCCACAATATTGAGTTCAACCTGAACTATAGGTACAAACACTAATTGTGCAATACGTTCATTAGGATTGATCACAAAGTTTTTTTCTCCCCGATTCCATACTGACATCAGAATTTCCCCTTGGTAGTCTGAATCAATGAGTCCAATTAAATTGCCCAAAACAATTCCATGTTTATGACCTAAACCAGATCTAGGTAAAATTATTGCTGCTAAAGTAGGATCTTTAATATGAATTGCCAAACCAGTTGAAACAAGAACAGTCTTTCCGGGAGATAACTCAATCATTTGATCCATACATGCTCGCAGATCTAGTCCCGCAGATCCTGGAGTAGCATAAGTAGGTAATGGAAAAAGTTGTTTTAGTCTCTTATCAAGAATTTTAACTTCTATGTTTTTTTTCATGATTAACTAAAATAATATCACTTATATGATAAAAAATCAGGTATAATGAATTATATGATATAAAATATAAGTATAAAATAATTATGTCAAGATTATGTCAAGTAACTGGTAAACGTCCTACCGTGGGTAATAAGCGATCTCACTCTATGAATGCTTCCAAACGACGTTTTGGACCTAACTTACACTTCCATAAGTTTTGGATAGAAGAAGAAAATCGTTTTGTGAAACTTCGTGTCTCCCGAAAAGGAATGCGAAACATTGATAAAAAAGGCATTAAGTCGATCCTATCAGATATAAAAAAAATAAAAATTAATATCCAGAAACACAAGGATGAGAAATATGGCTAAAAAAACTACGAGAGAAAATATTAAACTAGTTTCTTCGGCCCAAACAGGACATTTTTACACTACTACCAGAAATAAAAAAAATCATTCGAAAAAAATACAGCTGAGAAAATTTGATCCGAAAATCAGACAACATGTTTTTTATAAAGAAGTAAAAATTTAATTCATAACGACAGAATCAGGATTCCTAAAGATATTTAATATGCCAGAACTTCCCGAAGTTGAAATTATTCGTCGTGGTATAGAAAAATATCTTGTAGGTAAAACTGTTCTTTTTGCTAAGATTCGTAATGGCATTCTAAAATATCCAGTTTCAAAAGAAATATATCATCTTAGAGATCAGCAAATATTAAGTGTGCGGCGAAGAGCAAAATATCTGCTCATACAATTAGAACTAGGTTATATTATAGTCCACCTAGGGATGTCGGGAAGTTTTCGGATTGTTTCATTGGAAACATCATTCTCTAAACATGATCACATAGATATAGTTATGAGTAACCAAAAAATTTTACGTTACACTGATCCACGTAAATTTGGATCCTTGAGATGGAGTAATAATCCGGATGCTTGTGAGTATATAAAAACATTAGGACCGGAACCATTAAGTAGCGATTTTTCGGTTTCTTATTTATTTAAGAAATCTCGTAACTGCAGATTAGCAGTTAAATCATTTTTAATGAATACTAAATTAGTAGGAGGAATTGGCAATATTTACGCTAATGAATCTTTATTTTTAGCCGGCATATTTCCTAGTAGAAAAAGTTCCACATTAAATTTTAATGAAGCACAAAAGTTAGTAGAAGCTATTGAAATAGTACTGCAACGGTCCATAATTTATGGAGGTACTACGATTCGCGATTTTTGTAACGTTGATGGGAAGATAGGCAATTTTAGAAATTTACTTAATGTATATGGACGTACAGGTAAGTCATGTTATCAATGTTCCAGATTAATTGAACGTATAACCTACCAAAAGCGTAGTACTTTTGTTTGCAGAAATTGTCAATCTTAATTTTAACTTAAGAGATAATATGGCAAAATGTTATCATCTAATTGATGGAAACACTATTATTTTACAGGTAAACTTTTAATATTAAGAATAAATAATAGTATTCAGAATGCCATTTCTTAGGGTGAAGGTAATATGTCTTATTTATTTGGTTTAAAGATATTTGATTTCTTCGTCTCTGGTGAGAGACGAATTTACCATTAAATTTTTTTCTTAAAAAAAATATTCGATAAATGATAGTTAAAAAGTATTAGAGCTTAAACAGATAGTTGACATATCGTATTAAAATTTTTAATCAATACTTGTAAGCATCAGATTAGAGTGAGTTAAATAGATAATCTGATGAGTCAAATACTGTATGTGCATCTTCCGATGATACTAAAATTTTAGTGGAGTTATAAATATTAATGTCCGAAATAATACAGTTTTATAGTTCACACCTTATAATCTGTAATACTTGGTTAATATTATTAGTGTTGACAGTAGTCTTCACTCTTAAGTCGTCCTTGGTTACCCGCATCAACCTGATAACTTGTACTGAAGCAACTCTTTTAATGAATAAACAATCTGCTCAAGTGATTGATATTCGAACTCAGCAGGAGTATTACCAAGGACATATATGTAATTCTATCAATATATTATCCAGTAATATTAAGAAAGATTATTGGCAGGAACTAGTCAAACAATACAAATCGTATCCTATTATTATAGTAGGATCTGGGCGAAATAATATTGAAGAAAATCAATTTGCTTTACAAATTAAAAAATTAGGTTTTCTAAATATATATATTTTAGAAGGTGGAATCATAGGATGGAATAAAGAACATCTACCTTTAGTATCGGGAAAAATGAATAATTTTCACTAATCTTAAGTATTAAGATTACTTTTCTTCCAAGAAGAATTGATCCTAAGAAATCACATTAAAATAAAAATAAGAAATAGACTAATAATATTGTTCGCACTCTCTCTTATCTAGGTTAAGAAAAATAGGTACCGCATCAAATAAAGCCTAAGTATAATAATATAATAGATTTAATTTTCATTACATTTATATGTTGTCTCAATATTCTAGCTTAGTTAAACATGCATTACTAGTATCTATATCACTCGTAATCCTAATTTTTTTATAAAAATTTCGGTTTAGTGGAAAACACAATCAGTTATTTTCATGGCTACCTTAGTAGATTCTGGGATAAATATTGCTGCTTCAGTAATATACTTATCATGCGTTATTCATTACAACCAACAGATCAAGAACATACTTTTAGTCATGGCAAAGCCGAAGTTTTAGCAGTATTGATTTAGAGTATGTTGATTTCTGGATCAGTATTATTATTTCTAGTACTTACTGTTATCCATCATTTATCCCATCCTATTGGAGGAAATAATCCTGTTTTGGAATTATTATTCCATTTTTTATAATGGTTCTCACGGTAGTAGTACTACTTTTTCAGAAATGGTACAATAGCTTTAAGTTTAAGCTATTACACAGGATTAAAACAAGCAGATGTATTTTGTGCGTTAGGAATAGGTCTTGAGATTCTTTATCGGGTGTTACATTTAGGATATGAAGTCATTCAAGTCTTAATCGTGCACTACCGACTCATGAAAGAGATAAAATAATTGATCTGGTTACTTGTCAATGGAATACACAAGCTTCGCACGCGTAAATCTACACGCCTTCGCTTGATTAAACTTCATTTATAATTTGATGATAATTTACCACTAATTAAAGTACATATTATTACAAAAAAAAATAGAGGAAAGATTATTTCACTCCTTTCCCCATTCTGATATTATGAGACAAGATCCTGGTTTAATAGTGGCCACAGAGAAAAAATCATCTTCTTACTTAGAATAAGAAAATATTACTCTTGACTCAGAGCACTAAAATTATTAATTCGATAGATATTTTCTACCGTTTGGGCAATTTTAGCAAATTTTAATGGATCTAAAGAAGATTCGCCTACTAATAACCCGTCAATATCAGGTTGATTAAAGTATTCTGCTGCATTTGTAGTATTCACGGAACCTCCATATTGAATAACTAAACTGTCAGCTATAGCTTCACTATTTTGAGCAATATGTTCACGAATAATTTTATGTATGAATTGTACCTGGTGTGGTGACGCACCGAATCCTGTTCCAATGGACCATAATGGTTCATAAGCAATGACTACATTCTGAAATGCATTAACACCCTGTCTCTCAATTATAGCGTTTAGTTGTCGAATACAGACTTCCATCGTTTTACCATTTTCCTTTTCTCCTTTATTTTCCCCAATGCACAGTACTGGTATAAGTCCTAACTTTTTCAAAAGAGAAAATTTTTTTGCAATCAACTCATCATTTTCGTGATGGTATATTCGTCGTTCCGAATGTCCAACAATAATATATTGTGCGCCTATATCTTTTATCATTTCTGCTGATATATCTCCAGTATAAGCTCCTGTTAAATGAACATCTATATTCTGTGCGGCTAGTACGATAGAACTGCCCCGAATTTCTTGATGAGCTTGGAATACATACATTATCGGAGGAGCAATTATTACCCTACAAAATTTAATATTTTTAAGCTGACTTCGGAGAGTGGCAATGTAATCTCTCACCATTTGGTTATTACCATTTAGTTTCCAATTACCTATAACTAAGGGATATCGCATGTCCATATTTCTCTTATTTAATTAAATTAACTAAAAAATAAAATACTGACTAGAAATAAAATGCAGCTATTAAATTACCAATAATGTTCAGTACTTATATGTCCGGGTGGTCCCCGACGTAAATGTTTTTTCATATTTTTAGTATTCTTTAGTACGTCTTGTGTTGATCGGACCATATTAGGATTGCCACACAACATTATGTGACTATGTTGACGTTGAATTTTTAGACCAAGACTATGTTCCAATGTTCCATTAGATATTAATGTAGGTATATGTCCCAACAAGGATCCTCTTACCTTTTCACGACTGACTATTGTTTGGATATAAAGTTGTTCCCTATATTTCTGCTGAAGTTTACGCATGAGGGGAAGATAACACATATCTTGCTGATAACGCACTGCATGTACAAGGACTATATTAGCGAATCTTTCTAGATCTTTGCCTTCCTGCAGAATAGATAAATATGGTCCTATAGCGGTACCGGTAGCTAGCATCCATAAATTATTACAACTTGGGATCTCATGAATAACAAAAAATCCAGCGGAGTCTTTAGCAATTAATATTTCATCGCCTATAGAGAGAGCATGTAAATAAGTACTTAGGTGTCCGCCTTTAACCGTCACTAAATAAAACTCTAAGTTTTTATCACTCGGGGCATTCACAAAGGAATAAGCTCGTTGTATTATACATTTATTATTAATTTGAAAGCCTAGTTTTGTAAATTGACCAGCCATAAAAGGAGATACGGGTGCTTCTACATGCAGGGTGAATAAGGTTTCGGTCCAGTGTTTGATCGCGGTTACTTTTGCTACTATCCATTTATTCATCATAACATCTCCTGTTCTATTATCAGGTCATGAATTAAGACCTAAGAATATCAATCAAATTAGAGTAATTTAACTATTGATTATAATCCTATGAAAAAGGTATTGGATCCGATCAATTATGATATTGAGAAATATCAGCACTTATCTCATCGATGAATGGTTTAGTTTATAAGATAATAACTTAAGATATATTCACATATTCCATTTCTGTGTTAGAGAGACAGCTTTTCTCCAGTGAGCATAACTATTATTTCGTTCTGAGTTATTAGTTTTAGGCATAAAACAATGTTCCATGATTAATTTTGAATGAATCTCTTCTAAAGAGAGCCAAAAACCTACCGCCAGTCCAGCTAAGAAGGATGCTCCCAGGGCCGTAACTTCTCGGAGCTTGGGTCTTTCTACACGAATACCTAGGATATCAGCCTGAAATTGCATCAGAAAATTATTAGTGACTGCTCCTCCATCTACGCGAAGTCTATTTAGAGATGATCCGATGTCAGCTTGCATTGCTTCTATAACATCACGAGTTTGAAAAGCAATAGATTCTAGGGTGGCACGAATGAGATGACTGGCATTAGAATCTCTCGTTAGTCCTAAAATTGCTCCTCTCGCATACGGATCCCAATAAGGTGCTCCTAATCCAGTAAATGCCGGCACTACATATATACCATTAGTATTATTTACTTCAGTAGCGTAGTGTTCCGAATCTGACGCATGAGTAATCATTTTCATTTCATCCCGGAGCCATTGGATAGATGCTCCTCCAATAAATACTGTTCCTTCTAGAGCATAGTTTACTTCTCCGACTGGTCCACATGCAAGAGTAGTCACTAAACCATGAGTCGAATTAATTACTGCATTATTAGTATTCATCAACATAAAACAACCCGTGCCATAAGTATTTTTAATCATGCCGAATTTAACACATAGTTGACCATAAAGCGATGCCT
>JBAPLS010000005.1:0-44193 GCA_037083765.1 Candidatus Dasytiphilus stammeri | reverse complement strand
CAACAAGCAGTACGAAAATTATCACATCAATCAGATCGGGTATTAGTAGTGGGTTCACATAATTCATCTAATTCTACTCGTCTAGTTGAAGTAGTTCAAAGACTAGGAAAAAAAGCACATTTAATTGATTCAGTAGCCGATATCCATCCAGAGTGGGTGAACCACTCCGTAAAATCTATTGGTATAACTGCGGGAGCATCTGCTCCAGCACATGTAGTAAATGAGGTAATTCAATATTTAAAGCAATTTAATATAACTAAAATCGAAGAAATTAAAGGAAAAAAAGAAAATATAATTTTTGAATTACCAAAAGAGTTAAAGAAGAGTAATTATTAATATTTGATCAGAAATAATCTTCTTTTAAAATTATTACATATTATTCTGCTTATAGGACGAGAATATGAAGGTAGCTATCGCTGGTGCCGCAGGTCGAATGGGAAAACAAGTTATTAAAGAAATACAAGATAGAGGAGAAATGTATATAAGCGTAGCATTGGATATCAATAGTTCCGTTATTGGTAAAGATGCCGGAGAAATTGCGGGAATAGGTAAGATTGGGGTGAATATAGAAGATCACCTTCTACCTGAAAACTTTGATCTTTTCATAGATTTTACAATTCCGGAAGCAACATTAAAACATATTGAAATATGCCGACAGTTTAAAAAAAATATGATTATTGGAACTACTGGTTTTAATAATGAATCTTTTATTAAAATTTTAAAATTAGCCTCTCACGATATTGCCATTGTATATACAGTGAATTTTAGTATAGGAATAAACCTCATGTTAATGTTGTTAGAACATACCACCCGGATTATAGGAGAAAAAAGCGATATTGAAATAATGGAAATACATCATCGTCATAAAAAAGATACGCCTTCTGGAACATCGTTAGTTATGGGTGAATTAATTGCTTCCACTCTTGGTTATAATTTAAAAGAATGTGCCATTTTTTCTAAAAATAGAAATAATCATTCTGAAGAAAAAAAGAAAATTAAATTTTCTAGTTTACGTTACGGAGATATTATAGGAGAACATAAAGTTATTTTTTTAACTCCAGAAGGAGAACAAATAGAAATTATTCATAAAGCTTATAATAGAAGAATATTTGCTAATGGGGTACTACAGGCAGCAAAGTGGATAAAAGGAAAAGTACGGGGACTTTATAATATGCGGGATGTGGTGAAAGTATAAAAATAACTGATGATCCTAATAAGATCTCAAATAGAGATAGATATAAAAATTTTATCCTCAGCACGTTTCTTATAAACATGGTCTATTATAGAGTTATTAATTTACAGTGGGAAACAACATAGAAAAGCAACGAAAATTATATCTCATTATTAGAGACATGTTCTTTACTCTTAAATCTACATCAAATATCTATAATATTCATGGTGTAAAAATTCAAGATTCATATGTGCATATATACTATGCAGTAGTATTATCCTAATGTAATATTCAAAAAAAATACTTTTTACTTTTCAGTTATTAAAAATTTTTCTCTTCAAAAGAATGAACAATTATTTTATATAAATGTGTGATAATCATATTATAGTGAGAATGTAGTCTAATAGGTTTTTATGATGCTCAAAGACTTGGAAAGTCTTTTGATACGATCAAGACGTAAAAAAATTATACACCAAGATGTCAATCTTGGTAGTTCAGCGTGCTTCTTCCTGAATTTTTGATACTTTGGATCAAAAAAATATATCTTGGTCCGGTAGAGGGAGCAGAGAGTAATTTTATGGACTACGAGGAACATTAACTCATTTTGGATTACAGGCCGCACTCATTGAATTAGAAGAAGGAATTTGTTGGATGCTGGATCCTTAATTGTAATGAGATAACATGCAATTTTATCATTTGTAATGACAGGAGAGAATATTTAAATTAGTGGAACTTACTCTAAAACTACACAACAGGAGATTATTAGTTTAGAGATAATGAAATTGTGGACAAAATAAGCAATACTACCAAAATAGTATTTATCGAAAATTCGGAATATATAACTATGGAAGTACAAGATATTTCGGCTCTAATCTCCATTAGACGGCAAAATTATACGATGATTATTCTTGATAAGACTTGGACGATATTCTCTTTCTGCCTTAAGATTTGATATTGATATAACGATTCCAGCAGGAACTAGATACTTAAGTGATCATTCTCATGATCTGATTTGAACAGAAGTAGCTAAAAAGGATGTGGTCTAACTTGACGAGATAATTATTATATGAGAAAAATTATTGATGCGGATACCGCTTATCTTCGAGAGATTCCGTAATTTATCACATTTAGAACACCACCAAAATAGTAGAATTACTATACGGTGGTTATCCGAATGATCCGAAGTAGCACCTCTTTCTCATCCCGCTTTACCTCAATCTTCTGGACATAAATTTGGAAAACGAGAGTTGATTTGAAATAGTGGTCTTTTTATTTTGTTTTAAAAAAAAGTCGAAATAATTAAAAATTAAGTGGTTATTTAAAGAATTTTAAATATTTTAGTATTGCTTACTCTTAGGTATGATATGAATCATTAATCATTACTCATCAACCGGAACTAGAGCAAAAATTATACCAATTTCACAAGTTAATTGGTCTGTCACAATAATTCGTCTTCATAGTGGATTAGAAAATATTCAAGATTGAATTACATATTTACTCCTAGGTTGAAAACCTAATTTTAACAAGAGTTAAATGAATAAGGAATAAATTAAAATTAGAGGAGTAAAGCTTACATGTGGTCTATAAAAAAAAAATTCATCATTCTTTCTTTGATAAATTTTCGATCTTCATCTTTTAACATAGTTAGTTTTTTTTCATTTATAATTCTCGTTTGAATGGTTAACCATTGTAACCAAGCTTCTTTAGAAAAATTATTATAGATTACCTGGCCTAACGGACCAGGATAAGGATGATAATCTAGACCTTCTGATTGGTTTTGAAGATACTGACAGTAAATAATTTTTTTCATCGTTAATCCTATTGAAATAATAAATTTTATCCAAAATGTCGAGTAATGTAAGTTACTTAAATAAGAAAATCAAATATGAATTATATTCTACAATTTGTAACAGGAGTTATCAATGAGTAATCCACTGTTAGAATCTTTTCTTATTCCTCAATTTTCAGTAATTAAGAATGAAAATATGCTATCTGCTGTTAATATTTTTTTATGTTATTGCCGTAAAAAAATCAATAAAATTATGACACAAAATAATTTTTATACTTGGAAAAATTTATGTTCTCCCTTAGAAGATTTATCTTCAGATTTAAATTGTATTGTGACTCCACTGGAACATTTAAATGCAGTTAACAATACTATGGAATTAAGAAAAATTGTCGAAATTTGCCAATCCTTACTTGCTGACTATGAAACCTGGTTAGGACAACATAAAGAACTTTACAATGCGTGGTTAAATATTAAACATAACCAAGATTACTATCAAGATCTTCCTATTGAAAAAAAGAAAACTATAGATAATACCTTACGGGAGTTTAAATTGGCAGGAATTGAATTACCTAAAAATCAAAAAAAACGATATAAGGAAATAGTTGTTCGTCTTTCAGATTTAAGCTTACAATACAGCAATAATGTTCTTGATGCATCCCAGGCATGGCAAAAATTAATTACTAATAAAAATGAACTAGAGGGAATGTCTGAAAAATCATTATCCTTGATCCAAGAAAATGCTAATAAAAAAAATCTGCATGGGTGGTTAGTAACTCTTGATTTACCTACGTATAAATCAGTTCTGACTAGATGTAAGAACAGAAGTCTACGTGAAGAAATATATTGGGCTTACAATACGCGAGCTTCTGATACAGGACCAAATGCTAAAAAATGGGATAATAGTAAAATTATTGAAGAAGAATTAATGCTACGCGATGAACTAGCACAATTATTAGGATTTACTAGCTATTCCGATAAAACTCTGGTATCTCATATGGCACCCAATGCGCAAGAAGTCATTAAATTCTTAAATTTATTAGTTAAACGTATCAAATCTAAAGGACAAGAGGAATTATTTTCTTTGAAAGAATTCATAAAAAATCATTATAATGTTCATGAATTACAACCTTGGGATATTGCTTATTATAGTGAAAAACAAAAAAAACATCTGTATGGAATTAGTGAGGAAAATATTCGTCCCTTCTTTCCTGTAAAAAAAGTTTTAGATGGAATGTTTGAAGTAGTTAGGAGAATTTTTGGCATTACTACTAAAGAACGTTATAATCTTAATCTTTGGCATCCGGATGTACGATGTTTTGATATTTTTGGAGAAAATTTAGAATTGTGTGGAAGTTTTTATCTTGATCTTTTTGCGAGAGATAATAAAAAGAATGGTGCTTGGATGAATGTAGGTGTAAATAGAATGAAAAGAGGTAATGGCAAAATACAAAAACCAGTTGCTTATTTAATCACTAACTTTCGACCTGCAGTAAATTCCACCGATTCTGCCTTGCTCACTCATGAAGACGTTATTACGTTATTTCATGAATTTGGTCATGTACTACATCTAATCTTGACGAAAGTAGACATTTTAGGAGTCTCTGGGATCAATGGGGTACCCTTAGATGCAGTAGAATTTCCTAGTCAATTTCTTGAAAATTGGTGTTGGGAACCACAAGTATTAAGTTTAATATCTGAGCACTATCAAACTGGAGATCCACTGCCAAAAACAATAATAGATAATTTAGTCTTGGCGAAGAATTATCAAGGATCCTTATTTCTTTTACGACAATTGGAATTAAGTTTAATAGATTTTCTTCTACATACGAAAGTAAAATATTACCAAAATGTTCGCCAACAAATATTTGATATAATAAAAGAAGTACAACAACAGGTAAGTGTTATAACGCATCCGAAATGGTATCGAATTGAGCATGCTTTTAGTCATATTTTTTCAGATGGTTATGAATCTAGTTATTATAGTTATTTATGGTCTAAAGTATTGGCAGCTGATGCTTATTCAAGATTTAAAAAAGAAGGAATTTTTAATAGAGAGACGGGAAAAGATTTTTTGGAAAAGATTCTTAGCTGTGGAGGTTCAGAAGACATCATGATATTGTTTAAACGTTTTTTAGGAAGATCTCCAAAAATTGATGCACTTTTAAGTCATTACAATATTTAATTCTCAAATTAGGTAGTAATAAGTTAGAAGAACAAAATTCTCTCTTAATAATCGTCATCCGGAGACCAGGATAACTATCATAAATATAGTAATTGAATGAATTTATGCATTTCTACATGTGAATAATATTAGAAGTTATTACTATTATCGATAGTTAGAAAATTGCAGTACATGTGAGTCAAGATGATGTGGTTATATAAGAGCTATTATCTAAAATAGATAGAAGTAGTTTTACTTGGGTAAGGCTTTTAATGTAATGAGAGGATAAGTATCCTGTAAGTTAGTTACTCCCCTCCTGTACACTGCTAATAGGAACCGCAATTTTTTTAATTAAAAATTAATACGATCATATGTATATGACATAACATAAATGATAATACAATATTTTTATTGGGACTTTTATTATGCAAAGAACTAACTAAAAGAAATTAGATCAATTCATCTGAAGATGAAAAGATATTTTTGATCTTACATCAGCATAAATTAACATTTATCTAAAAAATTTATTTTTTCTAAAAATTCAGAACCTAAATTGATCTTTTTATTATCAGATCATCTAAATCAAAAGATCTTTGATCTTAATTGATAATTTTTATACTAATAAGTATCTCGACAATAAAATCTTCTAACCTAGAATAACGATACGTAAGTATGTAAATTACAGATGAAGATACTTAAATAGCGAGTTTTAATTACAAATGATAATAACTAAAATGCTCAAAAAAAATTATTGCTTATTTATCCTGAAGAAGGATGAGGATCAATAATATAAATTTTATTACAATATTTATTAGTTATCTTTTCCTATAAATCATAGGAGTTTAAGTAACTAAACTCTTCCTACCATAAAAATAATGGAGATGGATAATCGTAAAATAATGTATTGAATAAATTAATGTTCTTATAGTTATAGATGATGAGAAAAATTATTAAAAATTTATTAAATATTTTTATTTAAAATAAGAAAAAAATAGCAGGATAATTAAGAGAGGAAAAAATCTAATATATAGTTAAGTAAAACTTAATCAATAATAGATTAAAATACTTTATATAAATTTCCGATATTATTGTGTGTATTCTTTTCTTAACTAGAAAAATTACACTTTCATTTTATGAAGAAATTATAATTTTGAGAATTTTGTATCAGATCTTACTAAAAGGATAGGTACACTTATTGCTACTAACGGAAGTACTAGTGTCTCTTGACTATTACAGTAATATAATTACTAAACAATTAGTTAATAATTATAATGACAAAAATAAATATTATGTTCTTTTGAAGAAAAAGATAAAACTTTAGTCTTAAAGACTAAGGAGTAATATACTTACTGATATTTAGATAAAAAAAGAAGATAAAGAATGAGATATAGTATCCAAAATATCGAAAAATGTCGCATAATTATGTACTCTCTACATCATGAGAGTAGAAATATTTATTCTTACTAGATAACGAATTTTTTTAGATAAAACAACTATCTAATATCGGATAGATAGTTAGATTATCTCTTTGATATTTTAAAAAAAACATTTTGATATAGAGAGATTCCATGACTAGTGAACAAGTAGTGTATCGCATACAGTTTATGAATAATAGTAAAAATTATCAGCTCTATGTACGTGAACTAGCCAATAGTAGTTTATTTGGATTTATAGAAATAGGAGATTTTGTATTCACTCCAGCATCGTCGGTCTTAGTAGATCCGGGAGCAGAAAAAATAAAAAGTGAGTTTACTAATGTTACTCGTAGTTATATACCGGTACAGGCAGTTATTCGCATTGATATGGTGACCGAAAATAGCAGTAAACGTATTCCTCAGAGAGGTGATAATGTGACTATTTTACCTTTTTTACCTATCAAAAAGTAATCAATCTAAATTAACGGCGATAATATAAACTATAAGATACTTGACCAGTAAATGCTTGTCTATACAGCAACCAATTAGAAGGGCAGTTTAATACTGGGTGATAAATAGAATTTTCGATATAAATCCAGGATCCATTTGTTAGTTTTTTATATTTTTCTAGTAGTTTAATAGTTATATCTACTAATAGACTCTGAAATGGAGGATCTATAAAAACCATATTAAATGATGTGTTGTTTTGAGATAACCACCTTAATGTATTAGTATGAATAACTCTTATTTTAGTAGTACGTAAAGATATTCCAAGGGTTCTGCAATTGTTTTTTATTTGTCTTACTGAAGATTTATGGAGTTCTAGTAAAGTTACTGTATTAGCATTACGTGATAACGCCTCAATGGCCAGAGCACCACTTCCAGCATAACAGTCAAGACAATCTGCATCTTTAAGATTAAAGGCATGTGTTATCCAGTTAAAAAGTGTTTCACGTACTTTATTAGGAGTAGGACGTAATAAATGATTAGTAGGAATGATTAATTTTCTCCCTCGAAAAAATCCTCCAATAATTCTAATAGTTTTTACTGAACGTGTCATTGATTATTAATCCTATTTAACTACTAGTTATCTAGAAAAATGGTTCATAAATTTTAAATTTTAGATAAGTAAATATTATCATAAAATATATATAACTTTTTTTTCAAAATGATGATAATTCTCAGCCAATATGAAACAATTTTTCTCCTATTAAAATATCTTCTTAGAAAGAATGCTAAAAGCATTTAGATATTCTCCGGGAATCTATCTCAGAATAAATTTTAAATAAATCATATCTTTTGCATTGTTAAAATTTCTGACATTATCTATAGATAAACGTAATTAATATATTAGGACTATTTTACAAAATAACAATTTACTGTTCATTGCAGGACCGAATGTTCCTAGAGAAAAATTATTAATGGAAAATTTTTTTGGGAAAGAATTTTTAAGATGTTAAATTTTTTTTCTCTTCGGAGAAGATAAACAAAATTATTGAATGATATGTCTCGGTGAGATAAAGAAAAAAAGAGAAAATAGGAAGATATAAGTTCATAATATTCATCAATATTGCTATTCTTAATAGAGTCTGGTAATGATTAATGCATAAAAAGATAGAATAAAATTCAGCACTACTAAGGGGTAGAAATGATTAAAGAAATGAAACTTTTAGCCGTTGCCCCATTAGGAAATTTAGAGTCTTATATCAGAATTGCAAACTCCTGGCCAATGTTATCCGCAGAAGAGGAAACAAACTTGGCAAAAAAATTATATTATCAAGGTGATTTTGATTCTGCTAAAGCTTTAATTTTATCTCACTTGCGTTTTGTAGTGCATATTGCTCGAAATTACTCTGGTTATGGTCTGTCGCAGTCTGATCTTATTCAGGAAGGAAATATTGGTTTAATGAAAGCAGTACAACGATTTAATCCTGAGGTGGGAGTTCGGCTCGTTTCTTTTGCGGTCCATTGGATTAAAGCTGAAATACATGAATATGTATTACGTAATTGGCGAATGGTGAAAGTAGCCACTACGAAAGCCCAAAGAAAATTATTTTTTAACTTACGTAAAACAAAACAACGGCTAAGTTGGTTTAATAAAACTGAAGTAGATATAGTCGCACGGGAATTAGGAGTATCGAGTAAGGAAGTACGTGAAATGGAATCACGGATGTCCGCTCAGGATATGACTTTAGATCTCGGGGTAGAGGAAAATACGACAGATAAAAAAACAGTAATGGCTCCCATTCTATATTTAGAAGATAAAAGTTCTGATTTTGCAGAGATCATTGAACAAAATAATTGGGATAATCATGCTTATAGAAAGCTATATGATGCAATGGTAAATTTAGATTCTCGGAGTCAACATATTATACGTTCCCGTTGGCTCGGAGATAATGATGCTAAAAAAACATTACAAGATTTAGCGGAAGAATATGGAGTGTCAGCTGAAAGGGTGCGTCAACTGGAAAAAAATGCTATGAAAAAATTACGTAAAGCTTTTGACTGTTAAAATTCATATACTAAACGCATAGAAGAGAAATTAGAAAATGAAAATTGCAATTCTGGGAGCTGCAGGAAATATTGGTCAAGGTCTTTCTCTTATCTTGAAGAGAGAACTCTCTAGTGTAAAAAAAGATATTGAGTTGTTTCTTTATGATATTAACCCAATAATATTAGGAGTAGGACTAGACTTGAGTCATATTCCTACGACTGTCAAGGTACAGAGTAGCCGAGATATTATAAATACATTATATGGCGCAGATATAGTCGTCATAACTGCGGGAGTAACACGTAAACCCGGCATGAATAGATCTGATTTATTCACAATCAATGCCGCAATGATTTATAATTTTAGTCAACAAATAGCTCAAATTTGTCCCGAAGCTATGATAGCAGTAATAACTAATCCCTTAAATACCACTGTTTGTATTATAGCTAAAGTATTAAAAAAATATGGTTTTTATAATAAAAAAAAGCTATTTGGTATTACTACCTTAGATGTCCTTAGAGCACTGTGTTTTATCTCCGAAGACAAAGAAATTTCATGTAATAATTTACATGTAACAGTAATAGGTGGACATTCTAGCGTCACTATTTTACCTTTGTTATCACAAATTTCAGGAGTTAGTTTTACCGAAGCAGAAGTTATTAGTTTAACTAATAAACTGCGAAATGCTGGCACCGAAGTAGTTAATGCAAAATCTGGACATGGCTCCGCCTCATTGTCAATGGCATCTGCAGCTGCCCAATTTATAATCTCTTTATTCAGGGTGCTAAATGGAGATAAGAACATTGTAGAATGTGCGTATATAGAAGGAAATGGAAAATATGCAAAATTTTTTTCTCAGCCCTTTGTCTTAGATCAAGAAGGAGTATCTCAATTGAAAAATTTAGAACCTTTAAGTTCTTTTGAGCAAACAGAGATAAAGACAATGATTCCTTTCTTAGAAGAAGATATTAAGATGGGGGAAGAATTTGTGAAACAGCAATTAACATGAACGAAAAATTAAAGTTTCTAGATTAGAAACTATCAATTATAAATTGATTATAAATTATATTTTTTTAATTCCACTACTGTATCTTAATGAAGATAAGATGAAGGATATATGTTTTATGAAAACTCTTGTCGTGAAATCATGCGTTATAAAACGAAATTGGTATTTAGTTGATGCTAATCAAAAAATATTAGGACGTCTTTCCACTGAAGTAGCTCGACGTTTAAGAGGTAAACATCGAGTCGAATATTCTCCGCATGTGGACATAGGAGATTATATAATTATTATTAATGCTGAGAAAATTCAGGTTACGGGTAATAAATTTGACGATAAAATTTATTATCATCATACCGGATACATAGGTAATCTTAAAAAAATTTCTTTCAAGGAAATGATCCAACGTAATCCCGTGAGAGTCATTGAGTACGCGGTTCAAGGTATGTTACCTAAGGGACCTTTAGGACGTCTCATGTTTCGTAAACTGAAAGTTTATGCAGGATGTCAACATTCTCATAGAGCACAACAACCTCAAATACTAGATCTAGATATTTAATGGAATTTTATATGGCACAAAATCAATACTATGGTACTGGCAGACGAAAATGTTCTTCCGCTCGTGTTTTTCTCAGTTTGGGTAAGGGTGACATAAGTGTTAATCAACGAAGCATAGAAAAATATTTCGGTAGAACAACCAACCAAATAATGGTGAAACAACCTTTGGAATTAGTTCAACAGCTCGATAAAGTTGATCTTTTCATTACTGTTAAAGGAGGAGGTTTATCGGGACAAGCAGGTGCCATTCGGCATGGAATTACACGAGCTCTCATTAACTATGATTCTACTCTTCGTACGGTATTGCGCAAAGCGGGTTTTGTAACTCGAGATCCACGCAAGGTAGAACGGAAAAAAGTAGGTTTACGAAAAGCCCGTAGACGTCCACAGTTTTCTAAACGTTAGAATAAGAGATTCAATCAACTACTTCTAATTTAAATAATTTTTAATATCGGATTATTATCTATAATGTAAAACTACATAAGTATCTTAGAGAGCGAGTGATTCTTAATAATTACTCTCATAGAGAGTTTATTAAAATAAAGAATAAGAATAATAATTCTCCTAGTTAATTATTGGTTCATCCATAAAACATCAAAATTTCTTTAAAGAAATGATTATTTTTTGTTGTATGAACAATGTTTTTGAGTTCCAATAAAATGAATAAATGAATTAGAGAGATAAACTCGTCATCCTTCTCTCAAGGAGAATTAATGAAAATTATTTTAATTGTTTCTGCTTGAAGATATTTTTAATACTTATAATTCATAGATTATTAGGATAATTAATTACTAGACAAATATTATTATCTAATATTAAATGGAGCATTAATCATCTTCACATTTATAATGTTTAATTAACAATTATTTAACTAAGATAAATTAGAGACAACATAAAACATAAAATGTTTCAGTAATGATTTACTCATTATTAATTTTTTATGAAGTACTAACTGATTTAGTAAAGCGATAAAGATGTTATTGTATTAGCAAGATTACTAACTATCATTAGTGATAATAACATCATCGACCCAAAAATAATCTCGTCTTACTATTAATTTTCTTAATTAAAACCTTATAAATTACTATAATTAAAAAATTATGTTTGGGCTCAAAAAAAGTAAGATGTTTTATCATAAAAATATGATGGAAAAATTCAGTAAAATTGAAGATGGATAAATTATATATCCAAGGTGAAACTCAACTCCAAGGAGAAATTTATATATCAGGAGCAAAAAATGCTGCATTGCCAATTTTATTTGCTTCTTTATTAGCAGAAGAACCGTTATATATTAAAAATGTACCGTGTATTAGAGATGTAGAAACTACAATCAAGTTACTAACTCATTTAGGTGTAAAGAATAGAGGATTAAATAATATAGTCTTTCTTGATGCTAGTAATATTACTACATATTCTGCTCCTAATAGATTAGTTAAAAATATGCGAGCATCTATCTGGATTTTAGGAATATTATTAGCTAGATGTGGTAGAGCTAAAGTATCTCTACCCGGAGGTTGTCCCATAGGAACCCGACCGGTAGATTTACATCTTTCAGGACTCCAACAACTAGGAGCAACTATTTCCTTAGAAGAAGGTTATATAAATGCTGTAGTAAAGGGAAGATTAAAAGGTGCTTATATTAGGATGGATAAAAAAAGTGTAGGCGCAACATTAACTTTAATGTGTGCTGCAACTCTAGCGGTAGGTAATACTACTATTACAAATGCTGCTAGTGAACCCGAAATAGTAGATACTGCTAATTTTCTTAATTGTTTAGGAGCTAAAATTATTGGAGTAGGAGGAGATAATATTTATATCACCGGAGTTAGCCGATTGAGGGGAGGGTGTTATAATATAATTCCTGATAGGATAGAAACGGGTACTTTTCTAGTGGGAGCTGCAATCTCACGTGGTCATATTTTATGTCATAATACTCAACCAAACTTCTTAGAAATAGTACTGAAGAAATTACGTGAAGCGGGTGCTGATATAATCACCGGTAAGAACTGGATCGAAATTAATATGCATAATAAACGTCCACACGCAGTTAATATTCACACCTCTCCATATCCAGGTTTTCCAACCGATTTACAAGCACTCTTTACACTGCTAAATATAATAGCTCAAGGTCCCGGAATCATTAAGGAAAATATTTTTGAAAATCGTTTTTTACATGTACCTGAATTAATTCGCATGGGAGCATGTGTTAAAGTAGAAAATAATACTTTGATATCTAATGGGGTAAAAAAATTGTATGGATCTCGTGTGAGAGCTTATGATTTACGGTCTTCCGCATGTTTAATCCTTGCGGGATGTATAGCAGAAGGTACTACAGTCATAGATAATTTTAATCATATTGACAGGGGATATGAAAACATCCAGAAAAAATTGAAAATACTAGGAGCTAAGATTAAGATCTTGACAAAAATTTAGAATAATCTTAGCGAAATAAGAAAAATTGTATCTTCCACTAGATTGATGGAGTATCTATCCTCGAATTAAATATCTCATTCAGATAGGAAGTATCTAATTATCAAGGGAGTTTTTATGTATGCGGTTTTTAAAACAGGCGGTAAACAATATCGTGCAGGCAAGGGACAAGAACTATTGATAGAAAAATTAAATATCCCCGCAGGAAATATCATTGAATTTAGTCAGGTTCTCATGATTGTTAAGGATTCGGAGATGTTAATTGGAACTCCTTTTGTAAGCGGTATGTCTGTCACAGCGGAAGTACTGGGTCATTTGCGTGGAGAAAAAATTAAGATATTAAAATTCAAACGGCGAAAAAACTATCGCAAGATCCAAGGTCATCGTCAGTGGTTAACTTCATTAAGAATCACTGATATAATCACTACCAATTAAAAATAAGGAATTATAATGGCACATAAAAAAGCGGGAGGTTCTACTCGTAATGGGCGCGATTCCCATGCAAAACGCCTGGGGATGAAATGTTTTGGGGGAGAACTAGTCCCAGCGGGAAGTATTATTGTGCGTCAGCGAGGTACAAAATTTCATGCCGGAAAAAATGTAGGATGTGGACGAGATCACAGCTTATTTGCTTTGGTACCAGGCAAAATAGAAATATGTGTTAAGCGATATGATCATAAAGATAAAAAAAAATATATTAATATTATTGATTGTAATTAACAGTACAAGATACCCACTCTTAAAAAGCTATTGATTAGCTAATAATGCTATTATTGCATTATGGAGTATTTCAGATGAAGTTTGTGGATGAAGCTACTATTTATGTTATTGCTGGCAATGGAGGAGATGGATGTGTGAGTTTTCATCGAGAAAAATATATCCTCAAAGGTGGACCTGATGGAGGAAATGGAGGACAGGGAGGAAACGTTTATATTATAGCAGATGGCAATATGAATACTCTCATTGATTTTCGTTTGAAACGATCTTTATCGGCAGATCATGGTGAATCAGGCCAAAAAAGAAATAGAACAGGCAAAACTGGGAAAGATATCCTCGTTAAAGTTCCCATTGGAACGAGAATTACTGATTTGAATACTAATGAAATTATAGGAGAAATTCTTCACCCTACTCAACAAATTCTTGTGGCTAAAGGTGGAAGTAATGGCTGGGGTAATATGCATTTTAAATCTTCCAGGAATCGTACTCCTCGATTTAGGTCGCTGGGAAAAAAAGGAGAACAAAGATTTCTAAAATTAGAAATGATGTTGTTAGCTGATGTCGGGATGGTAGGATGTCCCAATGCAGGAAAATCTACCTTCTTAAGTGTTGTATCTACAGCTAAACCTAAAATTGCTAACTATCCTTTTACTACCTTAGTACCTAGTATTGGAGTAGTAAAAATAGATAAAAATTGTCGTTTTGTAATAGCAGATATTCCAGGTCTAATTAAAGGAGCATCTCAAGGTATTGGTCTGGGAGTTAATTTTCTTAAACATCTAGAGCGGTGTAGAATCTTGTTACATTTAATTGATATTGCACCTATCGATGGTTCTGATCCATTAAAAAATGCATTAACAGTAATTAATGAACTTCAGAACTATAGTCGTAAATTTTCACAGTTGCCATGCTTTCTAGTTTTTAATAAAATTGATTTATGTAACACCTCTCAAGAGGCTCAAGAGATTGCAAAAAAAATTTCGTTAAGATTAAAAATTAGTAAGTACTATTTAGTGAGTGCTAAAAACAATATAGGAATTTTACCTCTTTGTAGAGACCTACTGTTATTTATCAAAAATCTTAATTAAAATAAGAAAATTATTTGCCAAAACTATTATCCTCTATATTAATAATTTAAGATTTAATCCAACCTTTACGGATTAGAAAAGAAAAACAATAACGATAAATTTTTAATATCCAATTGAAAAGGCTTATTCCACATCTAGACCATACATATTGGGCTAAAATACAACCAATTACCGCTACCAAAAGTGCTATGATCATATCGAGTGGCCAATGTAATCCTAGATATATTCTAGACCATGCAAGGACCATTCCAATCATAAATAATACTACACCCATCCATAATAACCTCGCCCCCCAAAGAAACGAAAGAGCAAAAGAAAATATAACTGTTCCATGATTACTAGGAGTAGAACTTGTTAAAGAATGTTTTATAAAGAGATAACCTATTCCTTGTTGAAAAGGCCGAGGATATGGAAAATATTGTCTAATACAACTAGAAATTAATAAAGATATACCTATAGTAAGTATACTTTTCAAAACTATTTGACGGGAATAATAAATATACTGATCCGCACTCCAAAACCATAAAAAGATTACTACTAGTGGAATAATATAAATTAAATATTTGGCTAAATATATAGTACCAACAATTTTCCAATGAGGAGTATAATAATTAGCATTAAAAAAAAGAAATATTGTTCGGTTAAGATGTTGTATCATCTAGTTATCACTAGGAGATAGGACAATTATTCTCGGTAACGCGTATTAACCTGATTAATTCAGTACCACTGTATGCCAAGGCCAGATGGATACTACTAAAGTCCCTGCTAATGTAAGCATAACATTAGCAATAGCATATGTTCCTGCATAACCTAAAGCCGGAATATTACTATGTGAAGCTTCATTAATAATTTCCATAGCTGGAGCACAAGTACGAGCTCCCATAAGAGCTCCAAATAACAGAGCTCGATTCATATGTAGAATCCAAGCTCCTATGAAAAAACAAATCAATACTGGTAATAAGCTAATAATTATACCAGAGATTAACATCTGAATTTCTATAGATACTCCTGCTCCATGAATTAAACTCCTTCCCGCGTTTAAACCCACTCCCGCCATAAAGAGCATTAAACCAAATTCTTTAACCATAGTTAAAGCTCCGGGAGGAATATAGCCAAATGTAGGATGATTGGCGCGTAAGAAACCTAGCATAATTCCTGCAAATAAAAGACCGGCAGCATTCCCAATACTAAAAGTAAAGCGGTGAAATTGCAAAGTTATCATGCCTAATGTTAGGCCTAGGACAAAGAAACAGCAAAATGCTAGTAAATCGGTAACTTGACTATGCACAGAAATAAAACCAATACGATCTGCTATAGTTTTAACACGACGTGCTTCACCACTGACTTGTAATACATCTCCTTTATTAAGGATAATATTCTCATCTAGAGGCATCTCAATTTGACTCCGAATGACATGATTTAGAAAACAACCATTATCCGTAAGTTTGAGCTCTCTTAATCTTTTATTAACTACCTTAGTATTTTTTACTACAATTTCTTCAGTAACAATGCGCATATCGAGCAAATCACGATCAAATACTTCTTTCCCATTCCGAAAACTAGGATCTAGACGAGCATGTGCGTCTGGATAACCTACCAGAGAAATTTCATCTCCCACTTGTAACACGGCATCTCCATCAGGACATGCAAGTATCTGATTACGACGTAAACGTTCAATATAACAACCAGTCTTTAAATAAAGACCTAGTTCTCGCAGGGTTTTTCCTCCCGCCCAAGATACTAATTCGGGTCCTACTCTATAAGCACGAATTACTGGTAACCACACTTTACGTACACTATCTAGTCCTCTTTCCCGAGCGATTTGTTGAGCACTAGTGGATAAATCATGTTGTTGTAATTTTGGTAAATATCGAGCCGCAAAAGTTAAACTTACCAATCCTATTAGATAAGTTAACGCATATCCCAACCCCAGATGACTTTGGGCCAATTTTAAGGTATGAGAATTCATTACCGTTTGACGAAGTGTATCATCGGCCCCTACTAATACTGGAGTAGAAGTTAAAGATCCCGCTAATATACCAGCCGTAATACCTGTGTCCCAATGAAATAAATATCCTAGGATAAAAGTAGTGAATAAAGCGGTAGAAATCATTACTATAGTAAGAAGAAGATAATTTTTTCCATCACGAAAAAAAATCGAGAAAAAATTTGGTCCCGCTTCTATTCCTACACAGAATATAAATAGTATGAAACCAACATTTAAAGTCTCCGGAGTGACTGCAAAGTGATGTTGTCCTAAAATGAGCGAAACAAATAGAATTCCAAGAGAATTACCAATCTGCATAGATCCGACCCTAAATTTACCTACGCACAAACCTAAGGCGAGAATAAAAAAAATTAAAAGAACATAATTAGAAGTTAGTAAAGTTGTAAAATTTATATTCACAATGTTAATTCTTAAATGATTTATATATTTTGTTTGAAAATAAAACTGTCAAGTTTCATAGTATTTTATGGAAAAATAATTATATGAGATGACATCATTATTCAAGTTATAAAAATTTACTATTATAATAGAATGTATTGGATGGCAAGTAATAATGGATCTGAATCATAAGTTTTATTTTCTCCTGAAGTAAAGTGAGATAAAAAAATAATATTTATGAAAACTTTTATTTTATCCCGTTAAATGACTTTTTTATGATTTTATCGCCGATAAAAATATTACTCCTGAGATCGAAAGAGGAGGATTATCGATCTCATTACCTGCTGAGAAATTTTAGCATAAAAATTTGAAAATAACCCGCGTTAATAAAAAGAATATTTTCCAAAAAATTTTGGTATCTGCCTTATTACTAATAATCGTATTCAATAGAAGTCATTCTATCATTTATTTGGCTTAGTAACTAATAGAAAAAGTTAGGATCGTTAATAGGATGTTTAAATTTAACTTAACTACTCTTTACCAGAAGAAGAAAAATTAAGGCAAGCACCTTTGAAAATAAAGTTTGTCTGTTAATATAAATTAACGCTTACCTAAGCTACTATTGATTAGATAATCATATTATAATCGAATTTTGCAGAAAGTTAGAGGAGAATATCCTCCTAGTTATGAAATCTATACAAAAAAAAATTAATTATTTACGTACCTTACTTTTACATCATCAATATCAATATCATACGCTCGATGATCCAGAAATATCTGATGCAGACTATGATAAATTAATGTTGGAATTACAATGTTTAGAAAAAACATTTTCTGATACAATTGAGAGTAAAATGTCTCCTACCAAAAGAGTAGGCGCAACTAATTTAGATATATTTGAGACAGTAAAACATGAAAGTTTTATGTTATCCCTGGCAAATGTTTTTAATGAAACTGACGTTTTAGAATTTGTTACCAAAATTAAAGCACGTTTAAATATAATTAACAGAATTCCGTTATGCTGTGAACTAAAATTTGATGGTTTAGCTATAAATTTAATTTATAAACATGGATTTTTAATTAGAGCTGTTACTCGAGGAGATGGTACTACTGGAGAGAATGTTACAAACAATATTCGTACAATTCCTGATATTCCTCATCACATAAAAATGCCAATCACTAATAGGACTTCTTCTCAGATAGAAATAAGAGGCGAAGTATTTATGACTAAAAGTCGTTTTGAACAACTTAACCAGCAAGTTTGTAGAGACAATAAAAAAATCTTTGCTAATCCTAGAAATGCCGCAGCAGGATCAGTGCGACAAATAGATCCAAAAGTTACGGCTAATCGTTTTCTTTCATTTTATAGTTATGGGGTTGGAGTAGTGACAGGATTTAAAAAACCGGATAGCCATTTTTTAACATTGAGAAAATTAAAACATTTTGGGATGCCGATATGTGATTATACTTGTCTTTGCTTTTCTCTAGAAGAGATAATGATTTTCTATCACCATATATCTCATCTAAAATCTAAGTTAGATTTTGATATTGATGGAATAGTGATCAAAGTAGATTCACACCAACTACAAAACCGACTTGGTAATCGTTATCATGTACCTCGGTGGGCAGTAGCACTGAAATTTCCTGCGACTGAAAAATTGTCTTATGTACAAAATATAAAATTTCAAGTCGGTCGCACAGGCGTTATTACTCCTGTAGCACAGTTACAACCAGTAGAAGTGGATGGTATTGTAGTCAGTCATGCTACACTACATAATTTTAATGAAATTAAACGTTTGAACTTGTATCTAGGGGATCAAGTTGTAGTACGCCGTGCTGGAAATGTAGTACCTCAAATAGTAAAAGTTAACCACCAAGCAAAACCTTTGTTAGAAAGAAAAAAAATTATTCTTCCATCTCACTGTCCTGTTTGTCATTCTAAATTGGAAAATATTAATCAAGTATTAGTACGTTGTACTGGAGGAATAATTTGTTCCTCCCAAAAAAAACATTTTTTAAAACATTTTGTATCTAGGCGAGCTTTAAACATAAAAGGTCTGGGAGATAGGATTATTGATCAATTGGTTAATAATAATTATGTATCAACTCCTGCAGATCTTTTTGGTCTGAACATTCAAAAAATGGAAACTTTAGATAATATGGGAGCCAAATTATCTCTGCGTATTATTACGGCAGTAAGAAGAGCCCAAAATACTACCCTCTCTCGTTTTATATACTCATTAGGGATCCGGGAAGTGGGAGTGATAACTGCTCTTAATTTAGCCCATTATTTTGGTTCTTGGCAGAGATTTGTATCGGCTGATTTCAAAACTTTCTTAAAAATTAAGAATATTGGACCAATTGTAGCAGCACATATTATAAATTTTCTTTCTGAAAAAAGAAATAAAATAATAATACGGCAATTGGTAGACAAATTAGTCTTCACGAAGCAAGAATAATATATCTGATACATTCATGAGCCGATAACCTATCACATTATGAAAATAATTAATTTTTTATTTCTAGATGAGAAAGATCAATATTTACTTAGTTCTTATCTAAAGTAGGTACTACTACAATTAATAGTAAAGATATGATTGCTTAGACGGCCGCCGAATTAGCTAATGATGATTGCTTAGCAAGCTCAATTAATAAGTAACGGGAGTATAGTGACGCTAGGAAAGTTAAAATAGTTTGATATTTTTTTATCACCGAAGATAATTCTCTCTGAATTTCATATTGACTAACGAACAATGAAAAATATTAGAAATTTTTCCATTATTGCTCATATTGATCATGGCAAATCTACTTTGTCAGATCGTTTTATTGAATTATGTGGAGGATTATCTAAACACGAAATGGAATGTCAGGTTCTAGATTCTATGGATTTAGAACGAGAGCGAGGAATTACTATCAAGGCTAGAAGTGTCAGTTTAAAATACTATGCTAAAAATGCAGAAACTTATATGCTGAATTTTATTGATACACCTGGTCATGTAGATTTTTCTTATGAAGTGTCTAGATCATTAGCAGCATGTGAAGGAGCTTTGTTATTAGTAGATGCTACTCAAGGCGTCGAGGCACAAACTGTAGCTAATTGCTATACGGCTCTAGATATGAATTTAGAGGTCATTCCAATTATAAATAAAATAGATTTACCTACATCTAATCCTCAAAGAATATCAAAACAAATTGAAGATATTATAGGCATTTATGCTCAGAATGCAATTTGCTGTTCTGCTAAAACAGGACTAGGAGTAGTAGAAGTTATTGAGCGCTTAATTCTTGACATACCTCCCCCACAGGGAAAACCAAAGGAAACATTACAAGCACTTATTATTGACTCTTGGTTTGATGATTATCTTGGAGTAGTATCACTTATAAGAATTATAAATGGTATTATACGTAAAGGTGATAAGATTCTTCTTATGAATAGTAACCAAGCTTATCAAGTGGAACGTCTAGGCATTTTTACTCCCAAGCCCCAAGAAAGATATTATTTAAATTGTGGTGAAGTGGGTTGGTTAGCGTGTTCAATTAAAACTATTATGAGTGCGCCGGTCGGAGATACAATAACACTAGTTAAACACCCAGCAAAAAAAACTTTTCCAGGTTTTAAAAAAATTCAACCCCAAACCTATGCGGGATTATTTCCGATTAATAGCGGGAACTATATGTCGTTACGTAATGCGTTAGCTAAACTAAGCATTAATGATGCATCATTTTCTTATGAACCGGAATTTTCTAGTGCTCTAGGTTGTGGTTTTCGTTGTGGTTTTTTAGGTATGTTACACTTAGATATTATTCAAGAGCGGTTAAAAAGAGAATATAATTTAGATTTAATTACTACTGTACCTACAGTTATTTATGAAATAGAAACCACTACCGGAGAAATAGTTCACATCGATTGTCCTGATCAACTTCCTCTATTTAATAAAATATCAATATTAAGAGAACCAGTAGCGGAATGTCGTATTTTTACACCACAAAAATACTTAGGAAATGTGATGGGTCTATGTATAGAGCGCCGGGGTATTCAAATGAATTTAATATATCATAAGATGAATCAAGTAGAATTAATATATGAAATACCACTGGCTGAAATAATAAATAATTTTTTGGATCGACTTAAATCGCTTTCTAGCGGTTATGCATCTCTGGATTATCAATTTAAGTCTTTTAAAGTATCAGATATGGTGCGGTTAGATATTTTAATTAATAAACAGCATGTAGATGCATTGTCTATGATCATTCATCGGAAGAATACTACATGGATGGCTCATAAATTATTAGAGAAAATAATAACTATTATTCCACGTCATCAATTTGATATTAAGATTCAGGCGGCAATAGGAACTAAGATTATTGCGAGTTCTACTATAAAACAATTAAGAAAAAATGTGCTGTCTAGATGTTCGGGTGGGGATATAAGTCGTAAAAAAAAGCTTTTGCAGAAGCAAAAGCAGGGAAAAAAACGTATGAAAATTTTAGGCAATATTGAAATTCCTCCAGAATTATTTCATCAAATGTTACATGTGGACAGATAACACTTCAATTCATGCCGAATAAATTTACCTTAATATTAGCAGGAACGACTTTTTTTTCCGGAATTCTTTGGTTGCTGCAAAAATGTAAATTAATAAAATTGATTGATTCTCCTTCTTTAAGAGAAGGAACAATATTTTCAATTTATAAATTCATTGAGGATTATAGTTCCCTCTTTCCGATGTTATTACTAATCTTTATAATAAGATCCTTTATAGTTGAGCCATTTCAGATTCCTTCGGGATCGATGATGCCTACATTACTTATCGGAGATTATATATTGGTAGAAAAATTTTCTTATGGATTAAAAAATCCTCTTAATAATAAGCAATTATTTTTTACTGGTCATCCCCAAAGGGGGGATATTGTAGTATTTCAGTATCCTAATAATCCTCACATTAATTATATTAAACGAATTATTGGATTACCTGGAGATTTGATTACCTACAATCCCAGAGAGAAAAAACTCATGATAGAATCAAGTTTTAGTGATCCTCAAAAAGCTAAAAGAATACATATAGATTATTCTCCTCTGAAAATTAGCAATTTTGTACAAACATTTAATATAGCTAAAGGAAGAGTGACGACTGGCTTTGATAAGATTTCACATAATGATTTTCTTGGCCACAGTTTACGTATGTGGGAACAATTAGAAACTTTAGATAATATAACACATAAAATTTTTATTCTTCCCCAGGTACCTCCTGTTCAAAACAATGTTTTTTATAAACAACCTAATCATCCTCCAGCCACTTGGTTAGTGCCTAAAGGTTACTATTTTATGATGGGAGATAATCGCGATAATAGTGCAGATAGTAGATATTGGGGCTTTGTAGCAGAACATCATATTGTGGGAAAAGCAATATTTATCTGGATGAGTGTCAATAAAAAAAATTGCCACTGGGCACTTAGTGGAATTCGGGTCAATCGAATTGGAATCATTAAATAATTTTCTATAGGATGATAAATTTTGGTATTTGATGAAGATGATAGTTATGAAAACACTTCAAGAAAAATTAGGATATAATTTTAAAAACTATTTTTTATTACAGCAAGCTCTGACTCATCGTAGTTCAAGCAGTCAACATAATGAACGCTTAGAATTTTTAGGTGATTCTATATTGAGCTATGTTATTGCCAATGCTCTTTACCATCGTTTTCCTAGAGAAAATGAAGGAGAAATGAGTAGAATGAGGGCGACATTAGTACGCGAGTTTACTTTATCAGAAATAGCACGTAACTTTAATATAGGTGCCTATCTGTATTTAGGAGCAGGAGAGATAAAAAGTGGAGGAGAACACCGAGATTCGATTTTAGCTGATGCTATTGAAGCTATTATTGGCGGAGTATACTTAGATAGTAATATTGCTACTGTAGAAGCAGTGATTCTCCATTGGTTCCAATCAAGATTAGAACATATAAGACCAGGACATAAACAGAAAGATCCTAAAACTAGATTGCAAGAATGGTTACAGAGTCAACGTTTGCCCCTTCCCACTTATTTAGTAGTGGCTGTTCATGGGGAAGCCCATGATCAAATTTTTACTATTTGCTGTAAAGTAAGTAATATCAATGATCTGGCTACTGGCAGTGGATCTAGTCGTCGTAAAGCTGAACAACTAGCCGCGGAAAAAATGCTTCTGAAGTTAGGTATTGAATGAAAACTAATATGACTTATTGTGGTTTTATTTCTCTAATTGGTAGAACTAATGTAGGTAAATCTACCTTATTGAATAGATTGATAGGACGTAAAATCTCTATAACTTCCAATAAAAAACAAACTACTAGAAATCGGATTCTCGGAATAGCTACAGAAGGTTGTTACCAATCTATCTATATAGATACTCCAGGGTGTGATTCTCACAAAAAACTCTTAAATATTTTAATGAATTCTCTTACCAGGAGAACTATCAGTGATGTGTCCCTAGTCATTTTTATGGTAGTAGGAACCATATGGACTTCTGAAGATAAGAGAGTATTAAGTTGGCTACAAGATAAAGAAATCCCCGTCATCTTGGTAATAAATAAAATTGATATTATTGATAACAAAAGTTTTCTTTTACCTCATATGCACTTTTTAAATCAGCAGAAAAATTTTATAGATATTATCCCTATTTCTGCTATGACCGGTTTTAATGTAGATAAACTAGCAAAAATTACCCGTAATTTTTTACCTTTATCAGAGCATATTTATGCTCCAGAAGTTTTCACAGACCAACCTATAAAGGTTACTTTGGCGGAAATAATTAGAGAAAAATTAATTCGAGTGCTAGGTGACGAGATACCTTATTCACTGAATGTTCAAATTGAAAAATTTTATGTAAAGAAAAATGACTATTGTGTTATTTATGCATTGATAATGGTTAATCGAAGAAGTCATAAAAAAATTATTATTGGAATAAATGGAAATAAGATAAAAAATATTGGCATAAAAGCTCGTTTAGAGATAGAAAAAATAATGAACTTAAAAGTATATTTAAAATTATGGATTAAAGTCAAAAATGTATGTCCACAGGAGCAGATCATTTTACCAACAAGAAAAATTTTACTCTCATTACAGAACAATTAACTATTATAAGTATATTAGAAATATTAATTTATTTATAGATGATAATTATATGATCTTGAGTTAAGTTATGCAACTAGTCGTCATCATAACTAGAATGATTCTAAATACTGAAGCAGATAAAATTTAATGAGAAAGTGAATAAGAATGGGAATTATAGGGGTAGGTACGGATTTAGTTGAAATAAAAAGAATTGCACAAATAGTATCTAAATACGGAGATAAATTTTATCACCGAATATTATCGGATTATGAACTGCTGGAATTCAATAAAAATTGTAATTCTGTTAATTTTCTTGCCAAACGTTTTGCAGTTAAAGAAGCATCCGCAAAAGCATTTGGGCTCAGATCTGGTAAAATGTTCCAACAGTTTGAAATTTTTCATGATTCCTATGGTCAACCACATTTAAAATGTTTGCAGAATGTAGCGTTAATAGCAGAATATATAGGGGTAAAATGTATTCATATTACCATAACAGATGAAAGAGAATATGCTTTGGCAACAATCATTATAGAAAACTAATTATTATTAGTTTTAATTCTAGTAATAGCATTATTAATGGGACAAACTTTTTGACAATTAGGACTAGAATAAATACCTATACATTCAGTACATCGTTGGGTATTGATAGTATAAAAATCTTTCGACATTGATATGGCATTACTTGGACATTCGGCAACGCAAATATCGCATTGTATACATTTTTGGGTTATTATTAAAGGCATTGAGTTAATCCAGTTAGTGCTAAGAAAAGCAAATTTTAAGAAAAAAGAATATTCATGTTTTCTATTAACATAATCTATTTTTGATAGTAAGTACGTTTCTTAATAAAGTCAAATATTACCTAGGAAAATAATAAAGATATCTTTTCTGATTTGTCTTGTGCGGAAATTAATGTACTAAGAGTTGAAAAATTTTGTCATTACTATTTGAGGAGATAAATATAAAGTTATTACTATAACGGTGAATATAAACTTTGATTGTTCCTTTTACTAGTTTTTAATCTTAAGTTATATTGTTATTTAATTACCTCAACTTATCTTAAGACTAGAATATTTCCAATATAATAAATCTTTTTGGCTTTAGTGTATGGAATTGATAATATGTTTGAACAAATAGAAGCGGCTTCTCATGATCCTATTTTAGGATTAACCGAACAGTTTTATGCAGATCCCCGAAGTAATAAAATTAATCTCGGTATTGGTGTGTATACCGATGAAACGGGAACAACTCCCATTTTAAAAAGCGTAAAACAAGCAGAAAAAATTTTGTTAGAGCAAGAAAATAGTAAAAATTATTTGAGTATCGAGGGAATTACTAATTTTTCTACTTATACTCAAGAATTATTATTTGGTAAAAAAAATAGAATTTTCGAAGAAAAACGTATTAGAACTGTACAAACACCGGGAGGAACAAGTGCTTTGCGGATTGCAGCAGATTTACTTGCTACACAAACTAAAAATAAGCGGATCTGGATTAGTAGTCCTACTTGGCCTAATCACAAAAATATATTTATGGTGGCTGGTTTAGAAGTTTGCGAATATCCTTGGTGTGAATCTAATACTTATACTTTATCATTTGATAAATTAGTATGGTATTTGAAAAATAAAGTTCAACCAGGAGATATAGTACTTTTTCATGGCTGTTGTCATAATCCGACTGGTATTGATCCTAATCGAGAAGAATGGAAGGAACTTGCTCTTTTGTGTCAAAAAAATAACTGCTTACCATTTTTTGATTTTGCTTATCAGGGATTGGATAAAAATTTAGAAGAAGATGCAATAGGTATGCAACTTTTTACAAATTATAATGAAGAATTGTTGGTTGCAAGTTCATATTCTAAAAATATGGGCTTATATAATGAACGAGTGGGAAGTTTAACATTGATAGCTTCGAATACTAATGTAGTAGATAAGCTCCTGAGTCAGTTAAAAGCTATTATTCGTACTAATTATTCTAATCCTCCGTCTCATGGAGCAGCTATAGTTAGTACTATATTAAAAAATGATAATCTTAAACAGATATGGAAGAATGAACTTTCATGGATGCGTGATCGTATCAACAAAATGCGGGATTTGTTTGTCACTTCTCTAAATAAGAAAGGTATTCAAAGAGATTTCAGTTTTATCACTAAGCAACATGGAATGTTTTCTTATAGTGGTCTCTCTTCACAACACGTTTTACGTTTGCGTAAAGAATTTGGCATTTATTTTTTAAATAACGGCCGAATAAATGTAGCTGGGATGACAACACAGAATATGGACTTTTTATGTAATGCTATTGGTTCAGTTTTATTTAATAAAGAGTAATATCTGCTAACAAGGTTAGAGAATGGAAGATTACAATTAGCTAATAAAAAAATATTCTATCCCCAATAGAAATATAATTTTATGAATTAGTGTTTGTTAGGGGAACTAACCTACTCAAACTAGTGAGTGATCAATTGATAACTAAATATAAATAATATAATGGATACGAATTACTAACGTGCACGCTAAATATAGCGACGTTTCGGCAGCTACTACTTACCATCGTAAGTAAAAGTGGGAAGAGTAAAAATCATTATAGTATTCAAAAATTCATTATTCACATAAATATCCTTTAGCAAACAATTTTCAAAAGGAGTGAAGATCTCTTCAGGAAGAAATTATCTTCGAGGCTAAGAAGAAAAAAAGTTTTTCATTCTTTGAGAGCTAGATTATTCTCTTCTGAACTCATCTATCATAGCAATAAGAAGAAAAAAATAGCGCTGGTTAACTACTAGAAAATTTTCTTACTTAGTAATACAGTGACGTGAAAAAGTTATTTATGGTAGGACTCAAAAAATTTTTTTTGAAAATATTATTACTTTTTTGAAGATTGATGTATTGAAAAATATTCTTTCGAGATTATAATTTATCAGAACTAAGAAGAATGTCATCTGGTACCTAAATTAGAAATATAGAAGCTAGATTTCTATAACAAAGAAATTTTTATGTTTGCCACAAAATTATAAGTAAAGATGAGAGAATCTCTCTTTATTTTGATAATGATCCTACAATTACTAAATCAGGTTGGTAATATCGAATATATGAACTGAAGATATATAGATGTTGTCAATTCTACCTTTAGTTAAAAATTTTAACTATAAATATTACTTAAGAGAAAAAAGTATTGTGTGTGGAAGTGAGGAAGAAAGTTGCAATTTGTATTCAATATGATGGTACGAGATATTTTGGTTGGCAAAGACAACATGACGTACCTACGTTGCAGACTGCTTTAGAAGAAGCATTAACAATGGTAGCTAATCATTCTGTTAGCACAGTAGGAGCTGGTAGGACTGATGCGGGAGTACATAGCTTAGGACAGATAATACATTTTGAAACTACTGCAATCCGGACAATAGTTTCTTGGACTAGAGGAGTGAATAGTTATCTTCCTAAAGATATTGCGGTCCGCTGGGTACAAAATGTTCCATCTCATTTTCATGCTCGATTTAGTGCTCTTTCTCGACATTATCGTTATGTGATATATAATGATCTGTTAAGACCAGCACTGTTAAATTCACGAGTCTTACATTATCCTCTACCTCTAGATTATGAGGTAATGCATCGAGCCGGACAATATTTACTAGGAGAAAATGATTATACTACTTTTCGATCATTGCATTGCCAATCAAGAACTCCTTACCGTAATATTATGTATCTGAATGTATCTCGATATAATTCTTATATTATAGTAGATATGAAAGCTAATTCTTTTTTGCAACATATGGTACGCAATATTGTAGGATGTTTAATAGAAATTGGATCTGGTAAACATCCAAAAGAATGGATGTCTCAAATATTAGCAGCGAAAAAAAGAACTTTAGCTGCTTCGACAGCCAAGGCAGAAGGATTATATCTAGTATCGATTGATTATCCAGAACATTTTCTTTTACCTAAAATTACATTAGAGCCATTATTTATACCTATCTAAGCTAGAGGATACTACTTGAACCAGCATCAACCTAACGCATCATCTTCATTAACTACATGGTTTAAGTTTATACAAAATCGATATCCACCTCAAATCACATTACGTTTGGATAGGATTATAAAAGTAGCGAAAAAGCTTAACTTACTTCAACCCGCTCCTATAATATTTACTGGAGGAGGAACGAATGGTAAGGGTACGACCTGTAGGGCAATGGAAATGATACTGTTAGCGGCTGGTTATAGTACCGGAGTTTATAATACTTCTCCTCACTTACTCCGTTAGACTGAAAGAATTCGTATCAAAGGTCATGAGTGAGAAGACGAAGCATATACATTAGCTTTTTCAGTAATAGAAGCATCCTGTAATAATCTCTCAATATCTTGGTTTGAATTTACTACATTAGTAGCACTTTATTTAGCCCATCTACTTTAGATGTAGTGATTTTAGAAGTAAGATTAGGAGGTCGTATTAATGCTACTAATATCATTGATTCTGATATATCAGTAATTACTTCTATCGGTTTAGATCATACAACCTTATTAGGGACAGAAGTCAGTATTGGTCTTGAAAAATAGGGAATATTTCGGGCATATAAAACGGCTATTATTGGTGAATTAAATAATGACATTAATATTCTAACTAAAGAAGCCTATAAAAGTAAGGCTGTTCTGTCTATAGTTAATTATCATTGGATATATATTTAGAATACTGATAAATGGAGTTTTTATGATGAGAAAGATTGTATTATAGATATGCCTTTGCCTAAAATTCCTGTAGAAAATGTGGCGACGTCAATAGCCGCTTTACGTTGTTCTTCTTTAGAGATCAGTAAAAAAATTATTATTTCTTCTTTACCTACTATCTCTTTACCAGGAAGATTGAAAATTATTGACCTTAAACCTCAGATTATTCTAGATGTGGCTCATAATTCACAGGCAGCCCAGCTGTTGGCTAAACAACTAGAGCTATATTACGCCTCTACTAGAACAGGTGGAAAAAACATGCGGTAATATCTATTCTCTGTGATAAGGATATAGAAGGTATAATAAAAAACTTAGTTAATCAAATTGATTAGTGGTATTGTGCTTCTACTCCTGGTTTTTGAGGTACATCGGCCGTTAAGTTATCGAAATCTTTACCACAAGCTAAAATTTTTAATAGAATTTCAAAAGCGTGGAGTTATGCAATGCATCAAGCTGATAAGAATGATATTGTGCTGGCTTGTGGTTCGTTTTATACTGTTGCGCGGGTGATAACTTGTCTTAATAAGAAATACGGTTCAATATTATAATAAAAAAATTTTTTAAAAACAAATAATATAAATTTTTTTATTAGATATAATAGTCTATTTAAAAAAGTTGTCGGAAATTAAGGTTTTAGTATTCATTAAAATATAACTGTTGTTATCAAGGATCGTGATCACTTTTTGCCCAAAAAATACCATTTGAACTGGAGTAAGGATCTTATTCCCGATATAGGTGTAATTTTAGTCATGAAACGCATAATTATAGGGATATCAGGTGCAACAGGAATAATTTATGGGGTACGTATATTACAAATATTACAAAAAATTCAGGGGGTAGAAACTCATTTAGTCATGAGTTTATCTGCTCGTCACACTTTAAATTTAGAAACGAATTATTCTTTACAAGATTTAAAAGTTCTGGCTGATAGTGTACATGATGTGCGTAATATCGCCTCATCTCTTTCATCTGGATCTTTTAAAACTGATGGAATGGTGATTGTCCCGTGTTCTATGAAAACTCTTTCTGGTATTGCTCATAGTTATACTGATAGTTTACTTACTCGAGCCGCAGATGTGATATTAAAAGAACGGAGAAGATTAGTCTTATGTATAAGAGAAACCCCACTGCATTTAGGACATTTACGATTAATGTCTATGGTAGCTGAAAATGGGGCAGTAATCATGCCTCTTGTACCGGCATTTTATCATAATCCTAAAAGGATAGAGGATATTTTAGATCAGAGTATCATGAGAGTATTAGATCAGTTTTCCATCACCACTAAAAACGATTTATTTTATCGTTGGACAGGAATAACGTTAGATTTAAAACGATAATTTTTATCTTAAAAAAATTCAATTCAGTAAAAACAGGTGAATAAAAATCACCTGTTTTTTTATTTAAAAGAAATTTAATTTTCAATTATCTATTATAAAAGAGATTTTTATTACGATATCCTAGTTGAGCCATAGTACCAGCTATTATAGCTTCTACTATTATTAGAAAAAATAAAAACCAACTTGCTTTTGATATCGTATGAGCAGTTTTATATGCCGCTTTTTTAGCCGTAGATCCTACCTTACTTTTCCAAGTATGATATATTTCTTCTACTTTTTGTACTAAATTTTCTGCTTGAGAATCACTTATTCGTAGATGTGATTTTAATATTTTTTTGAAATTTTCTCGATCTTCAGTTTGGAGAGAACTTTTATTTCTTTGAAGAAAAGCTTGTAACCACTGAATAATATCATTATCTATAGATTCTTTAGATGGCAAAACCGGAGCTTGAGAGGGAGATAATATTTGATCAGATCCAGAGTTTTGTGTTAATGATTTTTCATAAACATTATGCATAGTATTAATTAGTTCCGATTTTAAATCATCTAAGTTAATGTTATTGTCTGGTAAGTTTTGGCTGGCTAATTTAGAGGCGTGGCCAGCAATAACAGAGGCACTTTTACTAGCCGCTTCTAAACCTGTTCCTAATAAACTCATGGTGCCACTGATAACGTGTGTAAAAAGTATGCATATTAAAGTTAAACAAATTAATGTTTTAATTGCCCACACTAACATTCCATGTAGAACTCCTTCACGAGTAGCAATTATTCCCGATAGATATGATCCTATTGCTAGTGCAATCATCATGCTAATTGATATCCATATTATTGGCCCAATTGCTATATTAGCAAGCGGATTAGTATCATTCAAAGGAAAAATAGAACTTGCACCTACTGCAGTTCCTAATATTAATAATACAAGCTCTATTACTAAGGTAGATATTAAACCGGCAAATATTGCATCCCATGAAATGGTCTTGAAATGCATATTTGCTTCTTCATGGATAGTATTTATAGAGTTATCTGCTGACATTTTTTTATTCTCCCTAGTGCAGTATAATAGAGAATTATTGACTTACTCACTGTGATTAAGAGTATAGATGTGATTCTCTTGTAACGATATTTTATTACATAAATATGTATATATTTGACCTGAAATTTTTTATTAGTTAGAATGATAATTCTAACCATAGTATAGATTATATATTTTACTATTGCTGTCCTCTATTAAGATTTACATCTTAGGCAATTTATAATAATATAAAAGAAGTGTATTTCATAATAATGTTACTCAATCTAACATTGAGATATAATTTTCAATTAATCTTAAATCTTACTCCAATTAAGTATGCGAAAAACAAATCTTACTAGATCAATTGAATAATTTTATATATCAATGATATTCTGTCGATTAACGATTTCTTACGCGACCTAAAGTCCATTAGAATACATTTAAGAAAATATTGGTTCTTTTCTAATGACAGTGAACAGGAGATAAATCAGAATAAATAAAAAATCATTAAGAGAAACTTTGAATATTATTGATGTTAATCTCTCTAGAGAAGAAAAAGAGATGAACTGATTTGTCCAGATAAATATAAATCCTGCTAAACTATCAGCAAAATTTCAGTTTATATTCCTCTTCTAATTCAGAATCAATATCAAGAAAGTTAATTACTGGAAAATATATATTTTTAATAATTTATGTAATATTTATAATGAGGAGGATGAAAATATATGCGAGATTTAGGATCCTTTATTATTTATTGCCTAGTATCTTTAGGAATCTGCACTATGATTCTATGCATCTCATGGTTATTGGGTGGTAAAAGTAGAGGTTATAGTAAAAATATTCCTTTTGAATCTGGAGTTCAGTCCGTAGGGAGTGCTCGGTTGCGTTTTTCGGCTAAATTTTACTTAATAGCTTTATTATTTGTAATTTTTGATATCGAAGCACTTTATTTATATATTTGGGCCCTTACTGTTCGGGATAGTGGTTGGCTAGGATTTGGGGAAGTATCTATTTTTAGTATAGTCCTGATATCTAGTTTAATTTATTTAGTACATAATAAGGCTCTTAAATGGAAAATATTAATGCGTCCTTCTATTTACAACAAATTTATTAATCGTGAGTTATAATCTCGTCGAATCATATTAAGTCTCCAGGCACTAAGATGAACTATACAATTACTAAAATTCAATCAAAAGCTAATTTATCAAAAAATTTTTCTGATTCAGATAGAGATAATTTAGAAGAAGGAGTTCATCAGAATGTATATATGGGAAAATTAGAACAAGTTCTTCATAAATTAGTAAATTGGGGTCGAAAGAATTCATTATGGCCGTATAACTTTGGTCTTTCATGTTGTTACGTGGAAATGGTGACGGCATTTACTGCTGTACATGATATTGCCAGATTTGGATCTGAAGTTTTGAGAGCCTCTCCCCGACAAGCTGATTTTATGGTAGTAGCAGGCACTCCATTTATCAAAATGGCTCCTATCATCAAACGTCTTTATGATCAAATGTTGGCTCCTAAATGGGTGATATCAATGGGATCTTGTGCGAATTCTGGTGGAATGTACGATATCTATTCTGTAGTGCAAGGAGTAGATAAGTTTTTACCAGTAGATATCTACATTCCGGGTTGTCCACCGCGACCGGAAGCTTATATCCAAGCTCTTTTACTGTTGCAAAAGGTAATTACTAAGGAATCTCGTCCTCTCTCGTGGATGATAGATCCAGAAGGTCAATATTTACGTCCCAGTTTTATCTCAGAACGTAATAGAAAAAGACCAGAACGCATGTCAGTGACTACTTTACCTAGTCCTGATAACATTTCATAAATAATATAAGAAAAATAAAAGCTGTTCTCTAAGATTCTTGTGCATAAATATAATAATAACTATAAGCATTTATTACCAATGGATGCCGTCAATAATGATAAGTATCAAATAATTAGTGAATTATATAATAATTTTGGCAAAGAACTTCTAAAATTACAGACCACTTGCATGGATTTTCCAGTTGTTTGGATCGATGGTGATAAACTTATAGAAATAGTTAATTTTTTACGTAATATTGTTCGAGAGCCTTATCTAATGCTCTATGATCTTCATGCAATAGATGAGCGTGTTAGAACTAACCGCAATGACTTACCTCCAGCTGATTTTACTGTCTTTTATCATTTTATTTCCATTGAAAGAAATGCAGATATCATGATAAAAGTTGCATTATTGATGGAGAAGCTCCAGATATCGTCATTGACTAATTTATTTGTTAATGCCAATTGGTATGAACGGGAAATTTGGGATATGTTTGGAATTACTTTCCTAGGTCATCCTCATCTCACGAGAATTCTGTTGCCATCCCAATGGAGTGGTTTTCCTTTAAGAAAAGATTATCCGGCTCGAGCTACAGAATTTCTTCCCTATCATCTAACTCAAATAAAAGAAGATATAGAAATGGAAGCATTGAAATTTATTCCAGAAAATTGGGGAATGGCACGTGGCAATGCAGACAGAGATTTTATGTTTCTTAATTTTGGTCCTAATCATCCTTCTGCCCATGGAGCCTTTAGGATAATACTCCAACTTGATGGAGAACAAATTATTGACTGTGTACCAGATATTGGTTACCACCATCGGGGGGCGGAAAAAATAGCTGAACTACATACCTGGCATAACTTTATTCCTTATACGGATCGTATTGAATATCTGGGAGGTTGTGTTAATGAAATGCCTTATATTTTAGCGTTAGAAAAAATGGCAGGAATCAAAGTTCCGGACAGAGTGAAAGTGATTCGTATTTTGCTTTCAGAATTATTCAGAATTAATAGTCATTTATTGTATATTTCTACTTTTATTCAAGACATAGGTGCTATGACTCCAGTGTTTTTAGCTTTTACTGATCGTCAGAAAATTTACGATATAGTAGAAGCCATTACAGGCTGTCGTATGCATCCGGCTTGGTTTAGGATCGGAGGTGTAGCTCATGATTTACCCCAAGGTTGGCACCATTTAGTACAGAATTTTTTAGAGTGGCTGCCAAAAAGGTTGGATCTATATATCAAAGCAGCATTACAGAATTCTATTTTAATTAGTCGTTCTAAAGGTATTGCTTCTTACCGTAAACAAGAAGCTCTTGACTGGGGAATAACCGGAGCAGGATTACGGGCTACTGGGGTAGATTTTGATGTGAGAAAGTGGCGCCCCTATTCCGGTTATGAGTTTTTTGATTTTGAAGTGCCTATAGGAGATGGAAGAAGTGATAGCTATAGCAGAGTTATGCTTAAAGTAGAAGAATTACGTCAAAGTTTAAAAATTATTCAACAATGTCTTAATCACATGCCCTTAGGACCATTTAAGGCTGATCATCCTTTAACTACTCCTCCGCCAAAAGAATTTACATTACAGCATATCGAAACTCTTATAACTCATTTTTTGCAAGTGTCCTGGGGTCCTATAATGCCTGTGAATGAATCTTTTCAGATGATTGAAGCAACCAAAGGTATTAATAGTTATTATTTAACTAGTGATGGTACTAGCATGAGTTATCGTACTAGAATTCGAACTCCTAGTTTTGCACATTTACAACAAATACCTTCGGTAATTAGGGGAAGTTTAATATCGGATTTAGTGGTTTATTTAGGTAGCATTGATTTTGTTATGTCCGATGTGGATCGATAATATGTCTTATAACAAGAAGAATACTTTTGATACTGAACGCAAAACAATTGAAAAAGAAAAAAAAAATTATAACAATCACCCGAGAGCATTTGTAATTGAAGCTCTAAAAATAGTACAAAGATATCAAGGGTGGGTCTCAGATGAATCTCTAGAGCAGATAGCGGAAATAATAGGGATCTCAACCACTGAAGTAGAAGAAGTAGCTACTTTTTATAGTCAAATTTTTAGACGTCCTGTAGGACGTCATGTTATTCGATATTGTGATAGTAGTATATGTTATATTAATGGTTATAAAAAAATAGTGTCGTATATTGAAGACAATCTCCAAATCACAAAAGGACAAACCACCGCAAATGGACGTTTTACGTTGTTACCAATATGTTGTCTGGGTAATTGTGATAGAAGTCCCACGATAATGATCAATAATGATACTTACGGTCCTGTGTCCACTGATGTACTAGATATTATCCTGGAACAGTATCCATGAAAAAAAAGAACAATTTTTATCCGGTCGCCGAAACACATCCTCTAACTTGGAGAATGCGCGAGGATAAACAACCCGTCTGGATCCAGGAATATTGTAGAAAAAATGGTTATACGGCGGCAAAAAAAACATTATTAAAAATTAGTGCCGATGAGGTGGTAAATCTAGTGAAACAATCCGGTCTTAAGGGACGTGGAGGATCGGGTTTTCCGACGGGAATCAAGTGGAGTTTGATGCCCGCTCCAGAAGATTCCATTAAGATACGTTATTTCATATGTAATGCAGATGAGATGGAACCTGGCACCTACAAAGACCGTATTTTGTTAGAAAACTTACCTCACCTGCTAATAGAGGGAATGATAATAAGCGCTTATGCATTAAAAGCGACTATAGGTTATATTTTTCTTCGCGGAGAATATATTATTGCCGCGGGCAATATACGACGTGCTATCTACGAATGCCGAGAAGCGGGATTCCTTGGAAAAAATATTATGGGTTCTGGCTTTAATTTCCAAATAATTTTACATACAGGGGCAGGAAGATACATTTGTGGAGAAGAAACAGCATTAATGAATGCAATTGAAGGGAAACGTGCTAATCCTCGTTCTAAACCACCTTTTCCTGCTAACTCAGGACTATGGAAAAAACCTACATGTATTAATAATGTGGAAACGATATGTAATATTCCCTCTATTATGGAAAATGGAGTGTCATGGTATAAAGGACTGGCGATCAACCACAGTTATGATATGGGAACCAAACTACTGGGTTTTTCAGGTAGAGTGAAAAATCCCGGAATATGGGAATTACCTTTAGGTATTTACGCGCGCGAAGTTCTTGAAAATTATGCCGGAGACATGATGAAAGGATTCAAATTAAAAGCATGGCAACCCGGAGGATCAAGTACTGCGTTTCTTACTCCTCATCACTTAGATTTACCGCTAGATTTTACTACTTTAAGTAAAGTCGGAAGTCGGTTAGGAACAGGAATCGCATTAGCAGTGGATGATAAAATTAATATGGTAGAACTTTTATACAATTTGGAGAAATTTTTTTCTAGAGAATCTTGTGGTTGGTGTACTCCATGCCGAGAGGGATTACCATGGACTGTAGAGATATTGCGAACCCTGAAAAAAGGACAGGGTCAAGAAGAAGATCTGAAAATGCTTGAAAAAATTTGTGCTCTTTTAGAAGCTGGAAAATGTTTTTGTTATCTGGCTCCGGGAGCAATAGAACCATTGAGGAGTTCTTTAAAATATTTCCAAAATGAATTTGAACAGGGAATAGTATGCCTCACAAATTAAAAATATTACTGCTATTCATAGGATAGACCCTCATATTAATAAAAACATAAGTTCATAATTAGAGGATGAGGAAAAGAGAATAATTGTATTATGACTGTTATCCATGTAGACGGCACTCAATATGTAGTAGATGGATCGAAAAATTTATTGCATACGTGTTTATCACTCCAATTAGATCTTCCGTATTTTTGTTGGCATCCGGCTTTAGGGAGTGTAGGATCTTGTCGTTTGTGTGCAGTTAAAAGATATCATAACGATCAAGATTGTCAGGGTAGTATAATTATGGCTTGTATGACAAGATCCATCGATAATATTTTCATTTCTATTGAAGATCCAGAAGTAAAAGAATTTCGACGAAATATTCTAGAATTGTTAATGATAAATCATCCTCATGATTGCCCAGTATGCGAAGAAGGAGGAAATTGTCATTTGCAAGACATGTTAGTAATGACAGGGCATTATAAACGACATTATAGATTTAATAAACGTACCCATTACAATCAATATCTTGGCCCATTTATATCTCATGAAATGAATCGTTGTATTGTATGTTACCGTTGTATAAGATTTTATAAGGATTATGCTCATGGTAATGATTTAGGAGTCTATGGAATCCATAATAATATTTATTTTGGTAGAGTAAAAGATGGGATATTAGAAAACGAATTTTCTGGAAATTTAGTTGAAATTTGTCCTACCGGAGTTTTCACTGATAAAACTGCCTCAAAACAATACACTCGAAAATGGGATCTGCAATTTGCTCCTAGTATTTGTGCGCATTGTAGTGTTGGATGTAATACTAGTCCAGGAGAACGTTATGGAAATATAGTAAAAATTGATAATCGTTATCATGGTGCCATTAACCACTATTTCTTATGTGATCGTGGACGTTTCAGTTATGGTTATGTCAATTTGTTAGATAGACCTAGATGGCCTCGGGCACTTCGCAAGGATCACACATTAGAGTTAAATACTGTAGAGATAGTTAACCAAACTACCAGTATCTTAAGAAACGCTAAAAAAATTATTGGAATTGGATCTGCTCGTGCTAGTCTCGAAAGTAATTTCGCTCTTCGTGAATTAGTGGGAGAAGAAAATTTTTATCTAGGTATGCCAGGTTCAGAACAAACAAGATTATCACTAATATTAAAAATATTAAGCCAAAGTGGTATTTATTCACCTACATTACGTGAAATAGAAAATTATGATGTTATATTAGTATTGGGTGAAGATCTTACCCAAACTAGTCCTAGACTTGCTCTGGCGGTACGGCAAGCAGTAAAAAATAAATCTCATCCAGAAGATGAGTGGAATCAAAATGAAAAAAATTTAGCTGCGTTATTTCTAACTAATATTGACTCTACACGTTTGGATGATATTGCGCTGTGGAGATATTATGCTTCACCTGAAGAACAAGCTAGAATAGGATATGCTATTGCTTATACATTAGACACTAACTCTCCAAAAGTTTCCTTCCCAATTACTCTTCGCGATCAAGTTAACTTGATTGCTAAGACCTTACAACAAGCTAAAAAAGCTTTAATTATTTCGGGTAGTAATGCTGGAAGTGACGAAATTATAAAAGCGGCCGCTAATATAGCGACTGCGCTAAGCAATACTGCAGACTCGGAAGTAGGATTAATTTTATTACCAGCAGAAGTAAATAGTATAGGATTAGGTTTACTTTCTAGTAATATTAAACCATTAGAAAACGCGATAGAACAATTCCAAAATGGAGTATCAGATACTCTGTTAATTATGGAAAATGATTTATATCGAATTTTTCCTCATAATATCATGGATGAAGTACTGACTAACATATCAAATGTTATTGTTATAGATCATCAGAATACGAAAACTATTGCTAAAGCTAATATAATTTTTTCTGCTGCTAGCTTTGCTGAGAGTACTGGAACAGTAGTCAATTATGAAGGAAGAGCTCAAAGATTTTTTAAGGTTTATGAACCTTCATATTATAATTCTAGTTTTAAAATTCAAGAAAGTTGGCGCTGGTTACATTTATTAAAATGTCAATTAACTATGAGTAATATCAAATGGTTGAATATTGATCACGTAATTCAGGCATGTATAGAGTCATGTCCAAAATTAAAAGGTATTAAAGATGTTTGCCCAGATGGCCAAGTTCGGATTCATGGTCAGAAAATAGTACGTAAATCACAACAATATAGTGGTGGAGCAGCAATTCTAGCTAATATTAACGTTCATGAGAAACCGCTACCTCAAGATCCGGATTCTATGTTAACATTTTCTCTCCAAGGAACAAATAATCCCTTTGTTAAAAGACAACATATATCTTTTGCTTGGTATCCAGGATGGAATTCCCCACAGGCCTGGAATAAATTTCAGAATAAAATTGCTGGCACATTACGTCATGGTGATCCAGGACAACGACTGATAAAGACCAAGAAAGAGAAAAATTTTAGTTTTTTTGAGAGTTCATTGGGATGCTGTAATAATAATGAAACAGAAATATTACGAATAGTACCCTACTATCATTTATTTGGTAGTGAAGAAATGTCTCAACGTACGCCCGTCATCCAAAAATGTATGCCGTCAACCTACATTATGTTGAATATTAGAGATGCTAATAAATTAGAGGTGAGGGGAAAAAATATAGTTGAATTAAGTGTTATGAATATGGTATTGCGCTTACCAGTTAATGTGTCTGATCACTTACCTTCAGGATTGATAGGATTACCATTAGGTTTTCCTGGACTTCCATTATGTTTTAATGGAGAAAAAATAGATTATATTGCTAATATTCACCAGAAGTGACTACTAATGACTAGTATAACAACTTTTAATATTATTAAAGCTCTAGTCATATTAGTAGTACTTCTGTTATGTAGTATATTTATGAGTTTTTGTGAGCGAAGATTATTAGGTTTATTCCAGAATCGCTATGGTCCTAACCGAGTAGGATGGTTAGGATTACTACAACCTTGTGCAGATATGATAAAAATTGTTTTTAAAGAGGATTGGATTCCTCCATTTTCCGATCATTTATTATTTATAATCGCTCCAATTATTTCAGTTAGCACTTTATTAATATCTTTTGCTATTGTACCGGTGAGTAGTAACTGGGTAGTCGCAGATATGAACATTGGAATATTATTTTTTCTGATGATGGCCAATATATCTATATATGCGATATTTTTAGCCGGATGGTCTAGTAACAATAAATATTCCCTTTTAGGTGCTATGCGAGCTGCTGCACAGACTATTAGTTATGAAGTATTTCTCGGATTATCATTAATGGGGGTAGTTGCCAAAGCTAATTCTTTCAATCTTTCGGACATCGTTCGTAATCAAAAACATTTATGGAATATTATCCCACAGTTTTTAGGATTTATAATGTTTTTTATATCCGGAATAGCTCTTTGTCATCGACATCCTTTTGATTTACCCCAAGCGGAACAAGAATTGGCTGATGGCTATCACTTGGAATATTCGGGAATAAAATTTGGTCTATTTTTTATCAGTGAATATCTGGGCATGATTACGATCTCGTCGCTTATAGTAACTTTATTTTTGGGAGGATGGCTAGGACCATTCTTACCATCATTTATTTGGTTTTTACTAAAAACTACTCTGATTATTATGATATTTATTTTGATCCGCGCATCATTACCTCGTCCACGTTACGATCAATTAATATCTTTTGGATGGACAATTGGTTTTCCACTCAGCTTATTTAATTTGTTAATAACGGGTATGTTAATACTTTATCAGTCACAATAAGGGGATAATTTACTTAAATGTTATTTAAATATATCTTATTAAGTTTGGCAACACAAATACGTAGTTTATACCTAATTTTTAAAAATGCTTTTTCTAAAAGAGAAACAATAAAATATCCGGAAAAAAAAGTATTTCTACCTCCACGTTACCGGGGCAGAATTATTCTCACTCGTGATGACAAGGGAGAGGAGCGTTGTGTAGCATGTGGACTATGTGCTGTAGTTTGTCCGGTAGATTGTATTGCCCTTCAAAAAGACACAAAACAGGATGGACGGTGGTTTCCTAAATTTTTTCGGATTAATTTTTCTCGCTGTATATTTTGTGGTTTATGTGAAGAAGCATGTCCTACTACTGCCATTCAGTTAACTCCAGATTTTGAAATGGGAGATTTTAAACGACAAGAGTTAGTATACGAAAAGGAAGATTTACTTATCAGTGGACCTGGAAAATATCCTGATTATAATTTTTATAATATTTCTGGTATAACTATTCAGGGCAAAAATAAAGGTAGAGCGTCTAATGAATTTCTTCCTATTGATGTGAAAAGCTTATTACCTTAATTTTTATTGGATTGATGTAGCATGGTACTGTCTTTTTATATATGTGCAATAGTATCCATACTAATGACGATACTGTTAATAATAAACAAGAACCCAATGCATGCGTTATTATGCATGTTAATTACAATATTAGCAATTGCAGGCATGTTGTTCTCGTTGGGGGCATATCTAGCTGGATGCTTAGAGATAATTGCCTATGCGGGAGCTATTATGGTAATATTTGTTTTTGTAGTAATGATAGTGAACTCAGATAAAGAATGTAATATCGAACGACCTCAACTAACTAAAAAATTATTATTTCGGGGAATAATACTTTCTGCTCTATGGCTGTGGATAATATTTTTTTTTATACAACACATCCCTAACTATCCTTTACCACCCTATATTATAAATGTTCAAGCCGTAGGAAAATTATTGTTTAGCACTTATGTAGTGTTAATCGAAAGTATATCTTTCTTACTTTTAGCTGGTCTAATTGTAGCTTTTAAAATTGGATGTAAAGTACGTTAATAATGTTAGAGTGATATTTTTTAGCTGCTCTAATCAGGTAAAATAATTATATCATGATCTCTTTTCAAATAGCACTTACCATATCAGTAATTCTATTCGTTCTTGGCATGACTGGTGTTATCTTGCGCCGAAATCTTTTATTTATGCTGATGAGTGTAGAAATTATGCTCAATGCATCAGCACTAGCTTTTATAGTAACGGGATCTTTTTGGAATCAAGCAGAAAGTCAAATTATGTATATATTAATTCTTAGTGTGGCAGCTACTGAATCCAGTATAGGATTAGCACTGTTACTTCAGCTCTATCATCATTATAAAAATATGAATATTGATTCAGTTAGTGGTTTACACGGATGATACTTCTAATTCTACCTATTTTTTTTCCATTATTAGGATTCTTATCATTAGCATTTTCTGTAGGACGATGGAATAACAAATTTTGTGCTCTGGTCAGTACGATTTGTATAGGAAGTGCATTTTTAGTGACCATGTGGATGGGAATTAATTTTTTTCACTACAAACCAGTAGAGTATCACTTCACATTATGGAATTGGATAAGTATTAAAGATTTTATTGTAAAATTTAATCTGTCGTTAGACGGACTTTCATTAACGATGTTAACCATAGTTACAGGAATTGGATTGATTATTAATATCTTTTCTTGTTGGTATATGCGGGGGCAAGAAGGATTAGCACGTTTTTTTGCTTATACTAATCTTTTTATATCCAGCATGAGTATATTAGTTTTAGCAGATAACTTACTGTTTATGTATTTAGGATGGGAGTTAGTAGGTTTATGTTCTTATCTTCTGATTGGTTTTTACTATACTAATAGATCTAATGGATACGCGGCTCTTAAGGTATTTCTTATTACTCGTATTGGTGATATCTGTTTAGTACTTGCTATTTTTATACTAGGTTTTTTAGGTAGTAGTTTGAATTTTCAAGATATTGCTATATATGCTCCCAAACTTGCAGTAGATAATAAAATATTATTAGAATGGGCTACCTTTTTATTATTATGTAGTGCGATAGGCAAGTCTGCACAATTCCCACTCCATACATGGTTATCCGATGCTATGGTGGGGCCGGCACCAGTATCTGCTCTTATCCATGCAGCTACCATGGTAACGGCTGGTATTTATTTAATTGTGCGAACACAAATTTTATTTGTGCTTAATGCTGATATATTAAATATAGTAGGCATTATAGGAGCAATCACTTTATTATTCGCCGGATGTACAGCTTTAGTCCAAAGGGACCTCAAGCGATTATTAGCCTATTCTACTATGAGTCAATTAGGATATATGTTTTTAGCTTTAGGCGCCCAAGCATGGGAGGCAGCTATTTTTCATCTTGTGACTCATGCTTTTTTTAAAGCACTATTATTCCTGACTGCCGGAGCAATAATTTTAGCTTGTAATAATGAGCAAAATATCTTGAAAATGGGAGGATTACGTACAAGTATACCTTTTTTATATATTTGTTTTCTAGTAGGAGGAGCATCACTAGCATCTTTACCATTATGTACATCGGGATTTTTTAGTAAAGAAAAAATTTTTTTATCACTTTTGTATCACGGGAATATAAACTTATTGATAATAGCTTTATTAGGTAGTTTGATAACATCCATTTATACTTGTCGCATGATTTTTCTAATTTTTTATGGTTCTCAAAAAATTAAAGTTAGAATATTAGACAGAGATTTAACCTTTTACTTACCTTTACTAGTTCTAGTAATACTTTCTACTTTTATAGGTACAATAGCGATTCCTCCTTTTATGAATTTTAACCAGGAAATTAAGTCTGCTAAAACTTTTCTTTCTTTAAGATTAGAATTACTTACTGTCAGTATAGTACTTTTAGGTATTGGAATTTCTATTTTTCTATGGTTATCTAGAAGAAATTTTGGCATCAGAAGATATATGTCGCAAAGTTCATTAGGACGTTTTTTTATTACGTCGGGCTTAAATGGATGGGGATTTGACTGGTTATTTAATCACATTGTGATCTTACCTTACAGAAAAATAGCTATCTTAGTGCTACGAGATCCTGCCCAAAATATCATTAATAAGCTTCCTCACATGTTGTTTAACATGGTGGGGATCAAAATGATTAAAATAGAGAAGCATGGGATGCTTCGAATATATATTCGCCAAATAATTTTAGGTTTAATGTTAATTGTAACCATATTATTACTTATGTAAACGTTAACAGGTGGGTAAAGAGGATCAAATCTATCCTCAACAAAAAATTTTTGTTAGTATTTATTCCTAATATTTAGACAAATTAAAAAAAGAGAACACATTCATGTTTTTGCCCTGGTTAATAATTCTTCCTATTATAGGAGGTATTTTATGTTTGCCATTAGCACGGAGTGGAACACAAGGACCACGGTGGATATCTTTAATAGTTTGCGTTTTAATTTTAATTTTATCATTTGAAATATTGTGGAAAAATGATTCTGCATTCATGCAATATGGGACCAAATTCTCATTTTGGCAGCATGAATCCTCTATCCCCTGGATTTCA
>JBAPLS010000004.1:0-42560 GCA_037083765.1 Candidatus Dasytiphilus stammeri | reverse complement strand
TTTTTCCAGCATGAATCCTCTTTCCCCTGGATTTCACGATTTGGCATTAATGTGCATCTATCTATTGATGGGTTATCACTTTTAATGGTGGTACTAACTGGTTTACTGGGTCTTCTGGCAGTCTTATGTTCATGGAGAGAAGACTATACAGGTTGGTTTCATTTTCACATGATGTTAATTTTATGTGGAGTCATCGGAGTATTTTTATCGCAAGATTTATTTCTATTTTTTTGCTTCTGGGAAACAATGCTTATTCCTATGTACTTTCTGATTGCTTTATGGGGGCATAAAGAATTATCTGAAAAATCTCGTATCACCGCTGCTCTTAAATTTTTTATTTACACTCAATCTAGTGGCTTGCTGCTATTGATAGCTATCATTGCTCTTGGTTTAGCACATTATTCAGCTACTGGATTATGGAGTTTTAGTTATTTACAGTTATTGCATCATCCGCAAATATCATACACAGTAGAATATATATTGATGCTATGTTTTTTTATTGCTTTTGCAGTTAAATTACCTCTCGTACCTTTCCATGGAGCAGTGATAGATGCACATACCTTTGCTCCCACTGCAGGATCGATAGACTTAATTGGGCTTTTAATAAAGACAGGTGGATATGGATTATTACGGTTCAGTTTTTTATTATTTCCGCGAGCATCAATCAACTTTGCACCCATTGCTATGATGTTAGGAATAATAAGTATTTTTTATGGATCGTGGATGGCTTTTAATCAAAATGATATTAAACGTATGGTAGCTTATACCTCTCTCTCTCATATGGGCTTTTTAGTGATTGGTATTTATACTCAAAACTCTTTAGCATATCAAGGAACCGTGATTCAAATGATGTCCCATAGTCTTTCGGCAGCAGGATTATTCATTGTATGTGGACTACTTTATCAACGTTTACACACCAGAAATCTGTCACACATAGAAGGTTTATGGCATAATATCAATTATCTACCTGCATTGACAATATTTTTTGCTCTGGCTACTATGGGATTACCGGGTACTGGAAATTTTCTGGGAGAATTTTTAATTTTATTCGGTAGTTATCGTCTCTTTCCAAAAATAACGATAATTGCGAGTTTTGGTATTATTTTAGCCACAGTTTATTCATTAATAATGATACAACGTACTTTTTTTGGATCTCCTAATCTCTCTTTAAGATTAAAAAACATGTCAATTCGTGAGTTATTTATCCTGGGATTGCTTCTGTGTCTCCTATTAGGATTATGTTTTTATCCCCAACCGGTGATCAATATTTCTAGTTGGTCATATATTAATATTCCATATTAAGACTCAAAACTACTAGTAGGAATTAGGAATAAAAATGAATATCGAAATTAAAATGATATTATCTTTACTTCCGCTGTTCATTATCGGAGCGATGATTATTCTAGTTCTTATCTCTATGGTAATATCGCGACGCAATTCAGGATGCAGCTTGATATTGACGTTAACTGGTTTATTGCTGTCTATCTCAGTATTAATATATTGTAGGTATACCGAAATATTTGTTATTATTCCCTTTCTCTCTATAGATGGGTATTCTATATTTTTTAGTATTTTGATCCTCATTTCTAGTTTTGCGACAGTCATCTTCTCTAATATATGGCTCACTGTTTATCCTGACAAAGAAGAATTTTACTTATTATTATTAATATCTTCTCTCGGTGGAATTTTATTAGCCAGCGCTAATAATTTTGCTTCACTGTTTATCGGTCTAGAACTTATGTCCGTTCCCTTATTAGGAATAATCGGTTATGCTTCTCATAATAAGTTCTCGATAGAAGCATGCATCAAATATAGTATGATATCTTTTATATCCACATCTTTTCTTCTCTTTAGTCTTGCTCTGATATATGGACACTTTGGTAATCTAGTTTTTTCAGAAATAGGAACTGAAGTTACTGCAGAGTATTTAAATAAATATCCGTTATTACTGGTAGGTTTAGCGTTATTGATTACCAGTATAGGATTTAAACTATCCCTAGTTCCTTTTCATTTCTGGACTCCAGATGTATATCAAGGAGTACCTACTCCTGTAATTACTTTTTTAGCTACTACTATTAAAATAGCAATTTTTAGTGCTATTGCTAGATTTTTAATATTAGTATCTATTACCGATCACGAGGCAATACGAATTGTCCTAGAAATCATGGCATTTTTATCTATTGTAATCGGTAATTTATTAGCTTTTTATCAAACAAATCTTAAAAGATTTTTAGGATATTCTTCTATAGCTCATTTGGGATATTTGTGGAGCTCATTAATTTTTATTAATAAACATCTGTTTACTCTAGAAACAGCTGAAATTTATTTACTTGGATATTTAGTAAGTAGCTTAGGATTATTAGGAATAATAACTTTAATCTCTAGTAGAAATCAGACTTCTAGTCTAGATGATTATCGGGGTCTTTTTTGGAAATATCCAGTTCTATCGATCATGATGACCATAATGATGTTATCATTAGCAGGAATCCCCATGACTTTAGGATTTATCGGAAAATTTTATCTTCTTATGTTAATAATAATAATGCACGCGTGGTGGTTAATGGTAGGATTCATGATAGGTAGTGTAATAGCGATTTGTTATTATTTACGAATTACAGTATATTTATACTTATCTCCACCCATGGAAAATATATCATCAAATTACACTCCGTTAACTATTGGACGCCTAAGCGTTAACATAGTCGTGTTAATATTAACAATATTAGTGATAATATTAGGATTCATTCCACAATTATTGATTACTTTTATAAAGTACGCTCATCCTATTCCTTATTAATTTAATAATACATCCAAACTTATTAATCCAATTTAATTTGACTTAGTTCCTCTGTACTTACGGAAGAATCTATCTGTCCTACTAAGTAAGAACTTAATTCAGCTTCTTGTGCTGCAACCTGTACGTTATCAGAGAGCAGCCAAGAATTGATCCATGGGATCGGATTAGAATGATTTGGAAAGGGCATCTCCAGATTTACGGCGAGCATTCTTAAATTTGTTATGTATTCAATATATTGACATAATATTTCTTGATTTAATCCCACCATAGATCCATTCTGGAATAAATATTCGGCCCACTCTTTTTCTTGAAGTGCTCCTTGTACAAATAATTCGTAACACTCGGCTCTACATTCTTTAGTTATAAGTGACATTTCGACATCATCTTGTCCGGAATGTAAGAGATTGATCATAAACTGTGTACCAGTTAAATGAAGTGCTTCATCTCGGGCAATTAAGCGAATAATTTTTGCATTTCCTTCCATCATTTCACGTTCTGCAAATGCAAAAGAACAAGCGAAACTGACATAAAAACGTATTGCTTCTAGTACATTCACACTCATTAGACACAGATATAATTGTTTTTTAATTGTTTGTAGATCAATACTAATAGTTTTACCATTAACTTGGTGTTTACCTTCTCCTAGTAGATGCCAATAACTTGTCATCTGAATTAAATTATCGTAATAAACAGAAATATCTTTAGCTCTTCTTATGATATGTTCATTAGTGACAATATCATCAAAAACATGTCCTGGTTCATTAACAATATTACGAATTATATGAGTATAAGAACGAGAATGAATAGTTTCTGAGAACGACCAAGTAGTTACCCAGGTTTCTAATTCTGGTAATGAAATTAAAGGTAGAAAGGATATATTAGGACTCCGACCCTGAATAGAATCCAGTAGAGTCTGATATTTAAGATTACTGAGAAATATATTTTTCTCATGCTCCGGTAGTTTAAAAAAATCAATTCGATCTTTGGAAACATCTATTTCTTCAGGACGCCAAAAGAAGGAAAGTTGTTTTTCAATTAATTTTTCAAAAAAAGAATATTTTTGTTGGTCGTATCGAACAATGTTAACTGGTTGTCCAAAGAACATGGGTTCTTTAAGTTGGTTATTTTTAGTTTGTGAAAAAATAGTGTAAGTCATCTGCCGATTAATTCTCCTAAATTTTGCATGCTCCGCTTTCACAATTATTTAAACCTACTAAAACTAGGGGAGATTGAAATCCTCCGGTAGCACCATCGCGCGTATTTTGATAATATAGAGTTTTTATCCCTAATGACCAGGCTTTTAATAGATCTTTGAGTAATGTATTCATAGGTATTTTACCAGATGGATACATTGCAGGATCGTAATGGGTATTAGCGGAAATAGATTGATCTACAAATTTTTGCATTATGCCTACTAACTCTAGATAACCTTCGTTCCCTGACAATTCCCATAGTAATTCATAAAAATTTTTCAGGGTTTTATATTTGGGTACCACTTGCTGTAAAATGCCATCTTTTGATGCTTTGATACTAATATAACCCCGTGGAGGTTCAATACCATTAGTGGCGTTAGAAATCTGCGAAGATGTTTCTGAAGGCATTAACGCTGTTAGGGTAGAGTTACGTAATCCATAAGATTTAATATTTTTACGTAACTGTTCCCAATCATAATATAATGGTGTTTGAACGATTTCATCTAATTTTTTTTTATATGTATCAATTGGTAAGATGCCTTTGAAATAATTAGTTTCATGGAAGTAAGGACATACACCCTGTTCTTTCGCTAATTCATTAGAAGCTTTTAAAAGATAAAATTGTATAGCTTCAAAAGTTTTATGAGTGAGATGATTAGCACTTCCATCAGAATAGCGTACTCCATGATTAGCTAAATAATAAGCAAAATTAATAACCCCCACTCCTAATGAACGTCGACCTATTGCTGCATGCTGGGCAGCTACAATAGGATATTTTTGATAATCTAATAAAGCATCTAGTGCACGTACTATCAGTACTGATAGCTCTTGCAGTTCATCTAAATGAGTAATTTCACCTAAATTAAAAGCCGAAAGAGTACACAAAGCAATTTCACCATTTTGATCATTAACATTCGACAATGGTTTTGTTGGTAATAATACTTCTAAACATAGATTAGATTGTCTTATCGGAGCTATCCTCGGATCAAAAGGACTATGTGTATTACAATGATCAACATTTTGAATATAAATTCTACCGGTTCCTGTACGTTCCTGCATTAGAAGTGAAAAAATTTCTACTGCTTTAATACGCTTTTTTCTAGAAAGAGAGGCAGTATGTTCATATTGAACATATAAACGTTCGAATTTTTCTTGATCAGAAAAAAATGACTCATATAGATCGGGAACATCCGATGGGCTAAAGAGAGTAATATATTCCCCATTGATGAGTCGCTGGTACATTAATTTATTAATTTGTACTGCATAATCGAGATGGCGCACCCTGTTCTCTTCTACCCCACGATTATTTTTAAGGACGAGTAAATTTTCTACTTCCAAATGCCATAAGGGATAAAATAAGGTTGCTGCTCCTCCTCTCACTCCTCCTTGGGAACAAGATTTTACCGCCGTCTGAAAATGTCGATAGAAAGGAATACATCCGGTATGGAATGCTTCTCCTCCCCGAATTGGACTTCCCAGTGCTCTAATTCGTCCCCCATTAATACCTAGTCCTGCTCTCTGAGAAACATATTTGATAATAACACTAGCAGTAGCATTGATTGAATCTAAACTATCACCACATTCTATTAATACACACGAACTAAATTGACGTGTAGGAGTACGTACCCCTGCCATAATAGGAGTGGGAAGGGATATTTTGAAAGTAGAAATAGCATTATAAAAACGTCGGATATAATCCAAGCGCGTTTTACGGGGATACTCGGAAAATAGACAAGCAGCCACTAATATATATAAAAACTGAGCACTTTCATATATTTTACCAGTTACACGATCTTGTACTAAATACTTAGCTTCAAGTTGTTTAACTGCCGCATATGAAAAATTCATATCACGCCAATGATCAATAAAATTATCCATAACTTCGAATTCTTCTTTGGTATAGTCTTCTAAAAGACTAGAGTCATATTTACCCTTCTTCACCATACGAGTAACTTGATCATATAGCTTAGGTGGTTTAAATTTTCCAAAAGCTTTTTTGCGAAGATGAAAAATAGATAGTCGTGCTGCTACATATTGATAATCAGGATGTTCAACAGAAATAAGATCGGCGGCTGATTTAATAATTGTTTCCTGGATCTGAGAAGTTTTCATGCCATCATAAAATTGAATATGAGCATGTAATTCTACTTGAGACACAGAGACATTATATAATCCTTCCGCAGCCCAGACAATGACTTGTTGGATCTTATCCCAATTAATATATTCGGTATGTCCATCACGTTTTGTTACCAACAAACGATTCTTCAACTGTCGTTTACTTAAAAGCTGGTAAAAGAGGAGATCGTTATTTGAGTACATCTGATATATGATTAATGTTGATTATGAGAGTTTAATATTGTAAATGGTTAATGCTACTATACAAGTAGTTATTTAAAAAAATTTAAATTATATTAATTTATAATTTTGAGTCATCTTACTTATCCAGAATTTTTAAAAACTTTCACTGACTAACATTAAAGAGATAATAGTATCTAGTAGGTTGAAAGTCTTTGGTAAATTCATATACTATTGGTATTCCTGTAGGAATAGTTACATATATTATGTCATTGGCAGTTAAGTAATTTAAATATTTTAGAAGAGCACGTAAAGAATTACCATGTGCAGTAATAATAATGCTTTGACCCAGTTTAAAACGAGGAAAAATTACTTCTTTCCAGTAAGCAATCACTCTTCGAGAAGTTAATTCTAGGCTTTCCGTTAACGGAAAATTATTTAAATAAGTATATCGAAAATCATGTCCGGAAAATTTTTCATACTGGTTTTTCAAAGCAGGAGGAATATAATTCCACCCTCGTCTCCACTGTTTAATTTTTTCTAAACCATATTTATTAGTCATCTCGTTCTTCTTCATACCTTGCAAGGCGCCATAATGACGTTCGTTGAGTTGCCAAGATTTTTCTATTGGTAACCAAGATTGGTCCAAAACATCTAAAATAATTTCTAAGCTCTGAATAGCTCGTTTTAATACCGAGGTAAAAGCATAGTCAAAATACCATCCTTCTTGTTTTAAAACTTGCCCTGCTAATTTTGCTTCATCTTGTCCTTTTTCAGATAGATTAATATCATACCATCCGGTAAAACAATTTTTCTTATTCCATTCGCTTTCTCCATGACGGAGAAAAATAATTTTATTTACAATCATACTAATCAATACTCACAAAGATAGTTATGTAATATAATACAGTGGTAAATAATAGGCAATATATTCTCAAGTAAACATTATCCATTATGTAATAATATTATTACGATGTGGATCTTTTTTTTTGTAAAAATTACTTCCCATCGGGACGCATTTTTCAATTACAAAATTGTGTGGATGTATGGGTCCGGTACTCAATTAATTACAGTTTGAGAAAATATTCTTTATTTAGTCAGGAGGCAATATGGAACATAATCATCAGAGATCGGATAGTATTATTCACCACCGTGAGACTTCAATACCAGTTTATATAACTCACGTTTATGGATGGATGTCATGTGGCCTGCTATTAACTGCTTTTGTTTCTTGGTATGTTGCTAATTCTTGGGCAGTATTAGCTTTTATCTTCTCTAACAGAGTGAATTTATTTTTATTAGTTATTCTTCAGTTAGGGATAGTATTGATACTTTCCAGTATGGTACATAAAATGAGTGGGACAATGGCTACAGGTTTATTTCTGCTTTACTCGATACTTACCGGAATCACATTATCCAGTATTTTTTTATTTTATTCTTATTTGACTATTGCTAGCACTTTTCTTATAACTAGTGGTATGTTTGGTGCCATGACTTTGTGGGGTTATATTACCAAACGTAATCTTACTAGCATCGGAAGTATACTCTTGATGGCGTTAGTAGGATTATTACTCGCCTCTATAGTGAATACTTGGTTACACAGTACTACGATAATGCGTAGTATATCTTATTTTGGAGTAGTGATCTTCGTTGGTTTAATTTCTTGGGATACACAAAAACTAAAAAATATTAGTCATCAGATTGATGAATCTAACCCTGAGATTTTACGTCGTTACGCCATTATGGGAGCATTGACGTTATATCTTGATTTTGTGAATTTATTTGTAATGCTTATGCGTATTTTAAGTAATCGTAGGTAGTTAATTATATTATAGTCAATAGTTAGAACTATACTCCACGCAGTGCCCCACTCAGAATAATTTTTGTATAGCGATGCGTGGAGTAAGCAAAAAAGAAAATTGAATATTTTTTCATCTTACTTATAAGATAAAAGTCTTATCCTATGCTATTTTCTCCCAAGAAATCGATGAGTTATCCATATAAACACCAGCGATATCACCAAAACAATAAGATACTTAATATCGCGATGCAAATTATGTAACCACGGAAGAATCATTTCTCCCCCTAGATAACCTAAAGTGACGAAAAATAATGACCACAAAAACGATCCTAATAAATTAAAGATGAAAAATCTTAATTTTCTTAGTTTGCTAGCTCCTATAATAAGAGGACCGGCAATACGAAAACCATACATAAATCTTACTCCAATAATAAACATTATTGGATGTTTATAAAGAATTTTTTGAGCACGAATTATTCGTTTTTTATTTTTAAATTTATTAAATATTTGGCTATTACTATAATAATATCCTAGTAGAAATAATATTTGATCTCCTAATGCTCCTCCTAGAAAAGACACCAATACGACTAAACCATAATTAAGTAATCCTTTTTGTGCGGATATACCTCCTAACAGAATTATTGTTTCCCCTTCAGTTAAACACCCAATAAAAAGTGCCCAATATCCATAGTGGGATATGAGACTCTTAATATCAATATGCAAAATATTTTTCCTAACGTTCTAATCAATATCAATCTAATAGTGAGGTAATTCAATCCTGAATACTTAATATAAAAGTGCATAAAAATAATTTATATATGATACTTTATTCAAAATATTTTATCTTCGGATATAAATTAATTATTAACTTTAATTATATTTATAGTTTTATATAAGTTAGAATAATTTTAAGGATGTATAATGATATGTACATAATCCATTATCAAGTGCCTCTTAGGATTATAAGTTTTTATCTTATAAGAGTTGAGTTATGAAAGGAGATTACATTAATCTGTTCATCACTAGCTCTTAAGAAAGAGATAAAAAACAACTCATTATTTATTCAATAAGATGTATGACTTTGATATACTTGCAGAGTATTTTGTAATAACGTTGCTACTGTCAGTGGTCCTACCCCTCCCGGTACTGGAGTAATGAACCGAGCACGCTTTCTGGCTTGTTCGAAATTTACATCTCCGGTCAATAAACCATTTTCTAAACGATTAATACCTACATCAATTACTATTGATCCGGGTTTAATCCAATTTCCCATTATAAAATTTGGTTTTCCTACCGCAGCTATTAATAAATCTGCTTGTTCTATATACTGTCCTATATTTTTGGTCAACCGATGAGTAACTGTGATAGTACAACCGGCTAGTAATAATTCTAGGATCATTGGTCGTCCAACAATATTGGAAGCACCTACTATCACTGCGTGTAGTCCAGAAATAGGAATATTATAGTATTTGAGCAGGGTAATAATGCCCTGAGGAGTACAGGGACGCAAGAGGGGTTGGCGTAAACAAAGTCTTCCTATATTATAGGGATGAAAACCATCCACATCCTTATCAGGACAAATTTTTTCTAGTACTTTAATTCTATTAAGACTTTTTGGTAAAGGTAGTTGAACTAAAATACCATCTTTAGTATTATCCTTGTTCAGTTGCTCTATTAAATTAATAATTTCATATTCGGAGGTAGTAATTGGTAAATTATAATAATAGGAGCGGATTCCTACTTCTTTACATGCTCGTCGCTTACTATTAACATATATTTGAGAAGCAGAATCATTATTAATCATAATAACTACTAGAGACGGTTCTCGATGACCAGAAAGTCTTATTTTTCGAATTTTTTGGGCGAGATCTTTATAAATTTGCTGAGCAATTTTTTTACCGTCCATAATTTCTGCTGTCATATTATAAAAATCCAGTTGACTCAAAGCAATCTCTTCGTATTATAGAATAGAGTTAATGCAATAACAATTTTAATTGAAGCGCCTTTAGCTCAGTTGGATAGAGCAACGGCCTTCTAAGCCGTAAGTCGCAGGTTCGAATCCTGCAAGGCGCGCTATCAACAATGTATTTTCATAATTAATTCGCAACAATCTCTTTTCTATCTGAAAATAGATAATTATCTCCAAGCATTGAGTAATAGTTGAATTGAGCACCCCCTGTTTATTTTTTTCCTCTTTTTCCCCAGTTGTGTTTTCCATTGGACCAGTAGATATTTATTGGTATGGAATTATGTATCTAATAAGTTTTATATTTACGCTCAAAATTGCATTAAGTAGAATAAATCTGTTTTGTTCGAAAAAAGAGCTTGAATATTTAATATATATAGGTTTTTTAGCAGGAATTTTAGGAGGACGCATTGGATATGTAGTATTTTACAATTTTTATTTTTTTATCAAAAATCCCCTGGAGATATTTCAAATATGGAAAGGTGGCATGTCTTTTCATGGGGGAGTAATAGGAGTACTATGTGTGATTTTGTGTTTTTCCCTGATGGTCCGGAAAACCTTTTTACAGGTATCAGATTTTATGGTACCTTTAGTCCCTTTGGGACTAGGAGCAGGAAGAATAGGTAACTTTATTAACGGAGAATTATGGGGGCGGGTAACTATCCATACCCCTTGGGCAATGATATTTCCCCGTGCTTATCCCGAAGATGTTATATTTGTTAGTACTCATCCGCAGTATTTGTCTCTCTTAGAAAGAGAGCAAGGTATTCCTCGACATCCTTCACAACTGTATGAATTTTTTCTTGAAGGGGTATTATTATATATTATATTAAAAATTTTTACATGTAAAATACGACCTATAGGAACTTCCACCGGATTATTTTTAATAATCTATGGTATTTTTCGTATTATAGGAGAATTCTACCGAGAGCCAGATATCCAGATTGGACTATTGTATAATTTTCTAACTATAGGACAAATCTTTTCTCTTCCTATGATAGGATTAGGTTTACTAATTATTCTCAGGTCATATTATAGTTCGTCTCAAGAAAAGGATAAAATATCTTGCCATGAAAGAATATCTTCAATTAATGAATAAAGTATTAAAAGAAGGAACAAGTAAAAGTGATCGTACGGGGATTGGAACCAGATCAATTTTTGGATATCAAATGCGTTTTGATTTAAAAAGGGGTTTTCCCTTAGTGACTACTAAGTTATGCCATATAAAATCTATTATATATGAATTATTGTGGTTTCTAAAGGGCGATACTAACATTGCTTGGTTAAATAAACACCATATTTCTATTTGGGATGAATGGGCCGACGATAAAGGCAGTTTAGGACCAATTTACGGTAAACAATGGCGCTGTTGGGAGACAACTCAGGGAGATAAAATTGATCAAATTAGTCAAGTGATCCAACAGATAAAACAAGACCCCAATTCTAGGCGACTTATAGTATCTGCTTGGAATGTAGGAGAATTACATTTAATGTCCTTAGCTCCTTGTCATGTGCTCTTTCAGTTTTATCTTCTAGATAAGAAAATTTCTTGTCAAGTTTATCAGCGTTCTTGTGATATATTTTTGGGACTACCTTTCAATATTGCCAGTTATGCAGTGTTAATGAAGATTGTTGCTCACCAATGTAATTTAGAAGTCGGAGAATTAATATGGACGGGAGGTGATATCCATCTTTACTCTAATCATATAGAACAAGCAAAAATACAAATTACCCGAACACCCCATGCGCTACCCAAATTAATAATTAAGCGAAAGCCTTCTTCTATTTTTGACTATTTATTTAGTGACTTTCAAATTATTGGATATGATCCCTATCCAAAACTTCCTGCTCAAGTAGCAATATAACATATTATAAAGTATTAGACAGAGTAATTTTATGTTTCGTATATACCATTCTAATCACCTAGAACTGCTTACTCAGCTGGTAGCATATCATTGGAAAACGAATCCTTTAAATGATCCTTTAATTGCCGAAACTATTTTAGTGCAAAGTAACGATGTTGCACAATGGGTCCAAATATCATTAGCCAAAGAATTAGGATTATCAGGAAATATTAGATTTTATTTTCCAGATGAATTTCTCTGGACTATTGTGAGAACCGTGTTACCTGATATATCAGAAAGGACTTTAGTAAATAAAGATACTATGATTTGGAAAATATTAGAAATACTTCCTTTCTTACTTAAGAAAAAAGAATTTAAAATATTTGAAGTATACCTCTCCTTAGAACCAGAAATGACAATTTCCCGTAAAATTTTTCAATTATCCTGTAAGATTGCTGAAATGTATGAAAATTACTTGATTTATCGACCGGAATGGATAAGTAGTTGGGAAAAGGGCAATTTAATTAAACTAGATCATAAAGATCAACAGTGGCAAGCTCTCCTTTGGTATACTTTAGTAGCTAATTATAAGGATCAATATCAACCGATTTTACATTTATCGAATGTATATCAGATATTTATCTCCAAATTAAAAGTCATTAAGTATCCCATTTTACCTGAACGAATCTTTATAGTCGGAATTTCAACAGTTAGTCCACTCTATCTGAAGTTTTTCCATTCTCTCAGTAAATATATGGATATTCATTTAATGAACACTAATCCTTGTCGATATTATTGGATGGATATTATTAATTCTCCTATGTTAGGAGTTATTAACTGGAAACAACGTAAACATCAAAATAAAGGATTGTTTGGACAACTCAAATATTCTTTATTAAATTCAGAACGACAATCTCATAACCCTCTCCTTGCTTCGTGGGGAAAATTAGGAAGTGATTATCTGTATTGTCTCTCCAAACTAGAGACAGATGAAATAGAGGCGTTTGTTGATATCAAAGGAGAAAATTTACTCAGTTTCATTCAAAGGGATATATTAGAATTAGAAGACAATAGTATTTTAGGTATTACCCCGGACACTTTCAGTAATAGTCACAAAAAAAGATTAATAAAACCGAAAGATGATTCGATTAGTATTCATAGGTGTATAAATAAGCATCATGAAGTAGAAATATTACACCAAACTTTAGTAAGTTTTATGAATAAAGACCCCACATTAACACCCACTGATATAATTGTCATGGTAGCAGATATAGATGATTATTATCCATTTATTCAAGCAGTTTTTGGACAAAGGTCTTCCCCATATTCATTGCCCTTTTCCATTTCTGATGTCAGCAGGGTTAAAACGTATCGTCTATTACCTGTTTTTATTAATTTACTTAAATTATCTGAAATCCATACTTTTACTTCAGAGTATATATTTTCAGTCTTAGACGTTCCAGAAATAATATTACATTTTAATATTAATGAAAATGATTTATGGAAGATTCGTTCCCAGGCAGATAAATATCTTTTTATATGGACAAATATAAAGAACGAGAATTTTAATTCATCCGATTCTGTTTCTGTGTCATGTATTCCTGAAGAAGAAATGAAAAATTTTGATAATGATGAGATTAAATTAGCAAATAAAATCTATCGAATAGTAAAAAAATTATGTAATTGGCGACAATTACTATCCGAAAAGAGAATCATAAGTCACTGGATGACAATATGGAGAGATTTAGTTAATGATTTTTTTTTATCCAGGATAAAAATACTGAGAAGATGTGTGTATTTCTGGAAAATCAGTGGCGTCAAATGTTATTAGAAGCAAGATTTTATCCTGATAATATTCACTGTATGTTATTATGTGATAAATTCATCACACGACTTGATAATATCAAGATTAACGAAAAATTCTTGACTGAAGGTATTAATTTTAGTTCCCTGATTCCTATGAGATCCTTACCATTTAAAATAGTTTGCCTTTTAGGCATGAATGAAGGAGTATATCCTCGTAGCAGTCCTACCATAGGTTTTAATTTAATGTCATCATTTCCTCAGCAAGGAGATAGGAATATACGTGAGGAGGACAGATATTTATTTCTTGAATCTTTACTATCTGCACGTAATATATTTTATGTTAGTTATGTAGATCATGTTTTCCAGGACAACAAAATACAGTTACCCTCAGTCCTAGTAAGAGAATTAATAAATTATATATCACAAAGTTTTTCTTTACCATCACCTTACCCTATCAACTTAGATAGAAGTGCTCAACTAGTCAGAGAACACTTAGTATGTATCCATACTAAGTTAGGTTATACCAATCATTTTTCCGAGAAGTTATATTTACGAGATCCAATGACAACTAGGATCTCTGGCAGCGATCCAGAAAATTGTAAAAATAAGTCTTGTTCTCCAAATTATGCATTACAGAAACTAAATATCCAACAATTGCTTTTTTTCTGGCATCATCCCGTCCGAGCTTTTTTACAGAATACTTTAGGAGTGAATTTTCTTACCAAAGAAGAATGGATTCCTAATTCTAATTATAGGTCTTTAGCTGTAGAGCGAAGCAAAAGATATGAAATTAATAAAAAATTATTATCTGCTTTAATTAAGGGTGAAAATACTCAATGTTTACAAAAACAATATCTATCGGATCAAACCATTACGGAAAACACTGTATTTAAAGAAATTTACTGGCATAAACAACAGACAAGATTAAACTACTTAGCAGAGCAAATAAGACAGTATTATTGTCCTTCCATCTCCCGAAAACCAATTAATTTACCACTTTCAGGAGGAATACGGTTATTAGGTAATTTATCACAGGTCCAAGATGATGGGTTACTGCGTTGGAGGCCTAGACCTCTTAATTTTCAAGATGGATTGAGATTATGGCTAGAACATCTAATCTACTGTTGTGTTATAAATAAAGCGGGCACTAGTAGAATGTTTGGTCAAAATAATACCCAATGGTGTTTTAGTGGTCTTAATAGAACCGAAGCCACTGAGTGGCTGATATATTTTATTAAGGGTTATCAACTAGGACTAAGAAAACCTCTGTTATTACTCCCACAGAGTAGTAGCGCATGGATCAAAGCTAGTTTTAATGTTAAAACAGCTAATATTTGTTATGACAAAAGAACTAAATTTAAAGCCCGGCAAAAAATTTTTCGAACATGGTTAAATTCTCCCCATAGGGGAGGAGAAAGCAATGATCCGTATTTACAACGATTATTGGGTGATTCATTAAATGAATTACAAATACAAGAAATAATTACAAATGCAGAAAAATGGTTATTACCATTAATGATTTTTAATAACCATAATAGTTAATAACGAAAATTAACAAACGTAGGCTTCCTTTCTTAGAAAGGAAGGCGTTCTTTTATGCGTGCAGATTTCGCGGAACGATTTCGTAGGTAATATAATTTCGCTTTTCGTACTGAACCTCTTCGAGTGATTATAATACTGTCAATTATCGGGGAATACTTTGGAAAAATTTTTTCTACTCCTACTCCATGAGCAATTTTTCGCACCGTAAACGAAGTATTTAATCCTCTATTTCGTATCGAAATTATTAAACCTTCAAACGATTGCAAACGTTTTTTAGAACCTTCTACTACCCATACTTTTACTTCTATTGAATCCCCTATTTGTAAAGAGGGTAATGCTTTATTCATTTGTTTTTTTTCTATTTTATTTAGAATACACATTTCTCATCTCTTTATAGATATTCTCCTATATAATAGGAGTTATTGTTTATTTATTATTCATCCATTCGTGCTGAAATTCTTCTAATAATTGTTCCTCGTCTTTATTAAGATTCATCTTTGCGAGAAGGTCAGGTCTTCTTATCCAGGTACGTCCTAATGATTGTTTTAATCTCCATCGATAAATTTTCTGATGATGACCTGATAATAGGAGATTCGGAACTTTTATTCCTTGAAATATTTGGGGTCGTGTGTAATGAGGATGTTCTAGTAAACCTCTAACAAAAGATTCTTCACGAACTAAATTGCTACTTCCCAACACTCCTGGAATCAGACGGCAAAGAGCATCTATTAATATCATAGCAGCTAATTCTCCTCCACTTAAAATATAATCTCCCACGGACCACTCTTCATCGATATCATATTGAATAATACGTTCATCGATTCCTTGGTATCGTCCACATACTAAAATTATATTTTTTTTCTTTGCTAGTTCATTGACTCCGGATTGATCTAGTTGACGTCCCTGAGGAGAAAGATACAGTACTTGAGGAGCAGGAATTTTGGATGATTTTGCTGCCTTAATTGCTTCACGAAGAGGAGGAAACATCATTAACATTCCACTTCCTCCACCATATGGATGATCATCTACAGTACGATATTTATCTTTAGTAAAATCCCGAGGATTCCAGTAGTGAATATCTAGGAAGCCCTTTTTATGGGCGCGACTAGTAATTCCATAGTTCGTAATTGCCTGAAACATTTCAGGAAATAACGTCACAATACCGATCCACATATTATATATCTTATTTTCAGGTAAAAAATTTTTTTTCCCAAGTTATTTCAATATATCTTGAGAAGATATCAATATTTTTAATAACTTCCTGGTTGATAAAGGGAATTAACAATTTTTTTTTATTTTTTATCAGAGAAGAATGAACGACTAGCACATCATTAGATCCTGTGGATAACAATTCTAATACTGTTCCTACATTACATCCTTCTTTTGTTATTACATGGCAACCTATAAGTTCTGTCCAGTAATATTCTCCGTCATCTAGAAGAGGAAAGAGACTCGAATCACCTATAATATTAGTATTATTAAACTTTTGTGATTCATCTCGAGTATTATAACCTTTCATTTTAATAATAAAAGTACTCTGACAAGTTTTCCAGTCTTCCAATTCTATCTCATGATATTCATTATTCAAATGAATAATCCAGGGTTGATAAGAAATAATATTCTCTTTTTTATCAGTATACGAATTAATCTTAACCCATCCCCTTATTCCGTAAGRACTGCTTATCTTTCCTAAAACGACTGGATTGTTAATCTTCTTAGAAGAAATAACTTCAGAAAATTGTTCTTTCATAGAAGTATTCCGCGCATATCTTTATCCACGGTCATTTTTATGTTTCTTTATTAAATAATGAACTCGTTCTGATAGTTGAGCTCCTTGATTCATCCAATAAACAATGCGATCTAAATTTAAGAGTAGTACTTTATCTCGGTCATTAGCTATAGGATTAAAAAATCCTACGCGTTCAATAAATCTGCCGTTTCGCGGATTACGCTTATCAGTTACCACTACTTTATAGAAAGGTTTTTTTTTAGATCCATGACGTGCTAACCGAACTATTATCATAACTTATTTTTCCTCTTCTAATCTCTATAGGCAATAGCTCAAGCTCGCCTAACTAACATTATTATTTCATTTAGTACTTCAAGCAGATAAATTTAGAGTACTACCTTGACTAAAACCATTCATTTACTTATTTTGCCTTTATATTTTTCATGAATGATAAAAATCAAAGTTTATTGTTTATAAGACACTTTTTAATATTTACAAAATACTCTATTTTTCTTATGTTTCGGTATTACTTTTTGTCTCTAGGTAAACATGCATAATCCCAAACACGAAGGAATAATTTGTATTATACTTATTTTTCGTAATTTTAATATTTTTATTAGGATATATTTTTTATTTTACCTTTTGATATATCCTAAGAAAAGAGATTGAAGAAAAATTATTTTTTTGTTTAATTTAATGTGGTTGTAGGATTTTAATGATTTAAATCTAGATGTTTGCTTCCAAATCTAATGAGATTCAATGCATCCTTACAAGACAAAAATAAATTCAGATAGTTGGTTGAGTCGTAAGAGCATTACGTCATGCTTATCTTGTTGAGGGAGCATCTCATAAATTTTATTTTCCAGAACATTGTATTAGTTACATTCTTCTCTAGCTTGAGAATAGCTAAATTTCTAACGACAGAAGATATGATTACTGAAGTAAAATCTATAAAATAGATTTGCATAAAAATTATTTACAGAGAATGATTTTATTCTTCACTTCTAGTGAAGAACATAACTGATTCCACTACCAGAAGATTCAAAAATCACTTGTTCTCACCCTCTTTCTTTGCTTAGTCAAGTGATATAGGAAAGTAATGTAATACATACTAATGCTTAATCAAAATTTTCACAGTTTTTATCCTTTGAAGTGTCTTTGGGCAAGAAAAGTATCGAAGTCGATATTGTCTGATGTCTCCATTTGCTTCTGGCGCTGACATGAGAATCTCGCCTCATTATCAAAAATATTTTGGTTAAAAATTTCATATTTTTCTCTTGTTAAGAGAGAATGATATTTTTCGGATAATGCAATACCTATTTTTATTAGACCTTCATCCATCATTAATTTTAAAATTCTTGAAGAATAAGTTAGGTCTGAATTTTCCACCATTCTGCTCAAGTAATCACAAGTCTTTTGATACTCATGACTATTTTCGGTACTATCAATAATTTCTGCAATGATTTTTAAATCTCGAAAAAGTGCTTTTCCTGCTTCTACTAGGCTTATAGATAGTACAGTATTAATTCCTCCATTTTGCTGTATTAGCTTAATTTTTTGACCCGGTTTTCGTCCATATAAAATAATTGTTTCCCAGTTTTGACGTATTAACAGAAGTTCTTTTTTACTAATTTTCCTTGCGTCTCTTAGTAAACACCACCAGAGAAACAAATCTAAAAATCTTATTTGTTCTTCATCAATCCCAATCGGTGAAAAGGGATTAATATCGAGAGAGCGTACTTCTACATATTCAATTCCACGTCGGAGAAGTGCTTCGGAAAGAGTTTCCCCCTTATAATTTATACGTTTAGGACGAATGTGAGTATACAACTCATTCTCCATTTGTAATTGATTAGTATTGAGTTGTAAATAATGCCCGTTTTTCTTCAAGCCTAATCGACAATATTTCTGAGAAGATGTATTAATAGCTGTTTGAAGGCTATGAACATAATTATTTAAATTATTTAGATTAATATCTAAGTGATTTTGTAACTTACTCGTGTATCCTAGAGTGCTCAGACGCAATGAAGTGGCAAATGGTAAATACAACATCCCGGAATCATGATGTTCAAAAGAAAAAAGATTCTTTTTGCCCTGTAAAAACGAGGAGCAAATTGCTGGGGAAGCACCGAACATATATGGGATAATCCATCCAAATCGATAATAGTTACGAATTAATTGGAGATAACCAGACGAAATTTGTTCCTTTCCGCTCTCCATATTTTTGACTCCGGACCATGCCTGCCAAAATTTCAGGGATACTGAAAAATTATAGTGTACTCCCGAAATTATTTGCATCATTGTCCCATATCTGGTTTTTAAGCCTTGGCGATATAAAGTTTTCATTCGGCCAACATTAGAATTGCCATATTGAGCAATCATAATATCATCTGCCTTGTTTATAAAACCTGGCATACTTAGTGCCCAGAGTCGTTCTTCATTCAGAACCTGAGATACATAACGGTGAATATCTCTCAACATAATTAGGAGTTTATTGATATTAATCTCGGTGGGAGTGATAAATTCTAACAACGCCTCAGCAAAATCGGTAGTAATCCACTGATGTGTTAATGGACATCCTAACTTATAGGGATGAGAGGTAGTGGCAATATCACCATTACTTTTGACACGTAGTGTTTCCCGTTCTATTCCTCTTTTTAGGTTTCGAAAGAGATCTGAATTATCTTTAAGCCAGGGAATTATCCTGCCTAGACCCGATATCAAAGTTATCCTCTCATAAAATAAATTTTTATCTGTATTTTTAGTGCGCATCCGGAAGGATTCGAACCTCCGACCTCTCAGTTCGTAGCCGAGTGCTCTATCCAACTGAGCTACGGATGCGGTACTCTCATTGAGAATTTCAGTGAGGGTGGGATTTGAACCCACGATGCAGATAGTATCTACATACTCCCTTAGCAGGGGAGCGCCTTCAGCCACTCGGCCACCTCACTTCTTATCCCTAGGAACTGATAATTAAATTCTCACCAGTTATTCTCATTTGCAGATTTCGTTGCCACTCCATTCTCCCGAGGTCTTAATTATAAAATTTCAAATTCTCGGGAAGATTATTTCCACCCAGTTTAATTATACTAACTCGTTGACTGCGATTCTTCTTCAGTTTTAATACGTTTATATATCTCATCACGATGAACTGAAACATTTTTCGGCGCATTTATACCCATGCGAACCTGATTTCCTTTGACGGCTAGAACGGTCACAGTAATTTCATTCCCAATGATAACAGTTTCGCCCACCCTCCGAGTTAGAATAAGCATTCTGCTCTCCTTGAACTTTAATAGAAGTAGAACTCATCTACCATATTTCTCCTTTTTATAAGAGATAAATTATCATAATATGATGTTTGTATAAACTAGTTATATATTATATAAAAACGAAATTTTATTAAAAAATATAAAGTTTCTCGCTAATAGGAAGACAGCTCTTTTATTAGAAAAATTTTTATTTCCTCCAACACTTGAGGAAGAATTTTGATATTTTTTCCACAGGCTTGAGCAAGATCTTCTTTTCCTCCTCCTTTAGCTTCTAATTTAGGCCGCCAAATCTCTATAATTTCATTGGCTTTAATGTAAGGCGTTAGATCTTTAGTGACGCCTGATATTAAGGATATGGAATTATTTATAACTGTTGCTAATATTATTACGCCAGATCCTACTTCTTGGAGAAGTAATATTACCATTGCTCGTAAAAATTTAGAGTCTTTATTTATTAATTGGCTAACTAAGAGGGAACTATGTTTCATTTTGATAAGTTGTCTCATTAGTAAATGACTTTCTTGAGAATATTGTTCTTCTTTCGCGGCCTGGAGTTCTTTTTTTAGAACCCTTATATTTTTAGTTAAGGAATGCACTTTCTCATATATGTTGTTATTATTAGCTCTTAACATCCTACAAATTTTTTGAAGACTTTCATGTTCGTTGTGAACTTGTTGCAATGCATTATGTCCGGTAGTAGCCTCTATCCGACGAATACCCGATGATACACTGTACTCATCCATTATGCGAAATAATCCAATTTCACCAGTACTATTGGCATGGGTACCATTACATAATTCTACCGAATAGTCTCCTATTGTTAATACTCTAACAGAATGTGGATATTGTTTATCCCGAAGATAAAGAGCTCCTTTTTGATGAGCTGCTTCACGGTCCATCACCACTGCGGAAATGGACAGATTTCTTCGTATCTGCATATTTACATGTTGTTCCACAGCTAAGAGCTGTTCAGGTTCTAAATCTAGAAAATGATTAAAATCAAAACGCAAATATTTATCTGTGATTAATGATCCTTTTTGCATTACATGATTGCCTAAAATTAAGCGCAATGTGCTATGTAATAAATGGGTAGCTGTATGATTAAGTGCTATTTTACCGCGTCGATCTTCATTAATTTGAGCTATTAGTTTCTGTCCTACACATAAAGAGCCTTTTAATATTTTGCCAATATGTCCCACAGACGGACCTAACTTGATGGTATTAGTTACGATAAATTCGGTATCTTGACTCCATAATTTTCCGGTATCACCAATTTGACCTCCGGATTCACTATAAAAGGGAGTTTTATCTAAAATAATAAGATAATCTTCTTTATTATCCTTTATATAATTTTTACTCTGGCCATCTATTAAAATAGATGTAATAGTAGCTTCTAGGTGAGATTGATCATGTCCTTTAAAAATAGTAATTAAATTATTAATAATGGTGATTGGTTTAGTCTTGGAACTGGAGATTCGAGAACGATTTCGTTGTATGTCCATAGCTTTTTTAAATCCTACTTCATCAATTTTAATGTGCCGTTCCTTACATATTTCCGCCGTTAATTCTCGTGGAAAACCATAAGTATCGTACAATCGAAATACAGTTTGACCATCTAATATTGGACTATGAAGTTTAGATAAGGAAGTATTCAATAAAGATAGACCTTTTTCTAGGGTATGCATAAAAGTTTCTTCTTCAATTTTTAAGACTTCCTCAATAAGAGTTTGATGATTTTTTATGTATTCACTAAGGTAATCCATAGTTTCAATGAGTGGAGATACTAATTGATAGAAAAATTTTTCTTTGATTCCTATCATATATCCGTGACGTACAGCTCGACGGATAATATGACGTAATACATAACCTCTTCCCTCATTAGAGGGCAAGACTCCATCGGCAATTAAAAAAGAAACTGATCTGATATGATCTGCAAGGACCCGGAGTGCTGCTATGGTGGTACTATCCTCCTCATTGAGGAGGTTAAGATTAATATTAGTTACTAAGGAAATTAATTTTATTAATTTCCTAAATATATCAATATCATAATTAGTTGGTACTTGTTGTAAAACAGTCGCAATACGTTCCAACCCCATCCCTGTATCTACACAAAGTTGAGGCAATGGGAGCAAACTTCCATCGGGTTGTTTATTATACTGCATAAAAACAATATTCCACAGTTCAATATAACGATTACCGGTCAGAGAGACTGTCTTACCGGGTAATTCTCCTTTAATATGTGGTCCATGATCGTAAAATATTTCGGTACATGGTCCACAAGGTCCAATATCTCCCATTTGCCAAAAATTATCGGAACAATATGATCCTCCTTTGTTATTTCCAATTCCTATAATATGACTATGTGGTATGCCAATTTCATGATTCCAAATATCATAAGTTTCCTTATCTGGAGCATATACTGTAACCAAGAGTTTTTCTTTAGATAAGTTAAACCACTGAGGACTAGTTAATAGTTCCCACGCCAAATGAATAGCTTCCTGCTTAAAATAATCACCAAAACTAAAATTGCCCAACATTTCAAAGAAAGTATGATGACAACTAGTATAACCAACCTTATCCAGATCATTATGCTTACCACCTGCACGCATACACCGTTGACAAGTAGTTACTCGCGAAGAAATACTACGTTCTCTACCTACAAAAAGATCTTTAAATTGGTTCATTCCAGCATTAGTAAATAGTAATGTAGCATCCTGATTAGGAATCAGAGAGCTACTTTCCACTATTTGATGTCCTTTTCTATGAAAAAAATCTAAAAAATCTTGTCGAATGTCTGCACAATTCTTATACTTCATAATTATCCTAGATAAACTAAATATAGTGACACAGAAACATGTTTAGGATAAGAGTACTGGAATCTGTTTCCGTTATAAAATATCTATCTCTCTCCGAGATAGACAGCAGTCTCTTTCCGGACCAATCATGATTTGCTTTATTTTTATCACTGATTTCTAAAAATTTTTAAAAAGTAATTCTCGTAATTTTTGCTCCAGCTCAGTGGCAACAGAATTATTTTCTTTTAAATAAGTAGTCGCATTAGTTTTTCCTTGACCTATTTTGATGCCATTATAACTATACCACGAGCCAGATTTTTCTAGCAAATTATGTTTAACTCCTAAATCTATAATCTCCCCATAAATATTAATACCCTGTCCATACAGAATCTGAAAATCTGCTTGTTTAAAAGGTACTGCCACTTTGTTTTTGACTACTCTCACACGAGTTTCACTGCCTACTACCTCATCACCATGTTTTATAGATCCAATTCTACGTATGTCTAGACGAATAGAAGCATAAAATTTTAGTGCATTGCCTCCGGTAGTAATTTCTGGATTGCCAAATAGTACTCCTATTTTTATGCGGATCTGATTGATAAATATTAGGAGGGTGTGAGACTGTTTTAAATTACTTGTTAATTTTCGCATGGCTTGACTCATCATGCGAGCAGCGAGTCCTATATGTGAATCTCCCATTTCTCCTTCTATTTCTGCTTTGGGAGTCAATGCGGCTACTGAATCTACAATAATTACATCTACCGCTCCAGAACGGGCTAAGAGATCACAAATTTCTAAAGCTTGTTCTCCTGTATCCGGTTGAGAACAAAGAAGTTGATCTATATTTACCCCTAGAATTTTGGCATACCCAGGATCTAAAGCATGTTCCGCATCTATAAAGACACAAGTTTTATTTTGTCGTTGCGCAGCGGCAATAACTTGCAGTGTTAAAGTGGTTTTTCCCGAGGACTCAGGACCAAAAATTTCTACAATTCGACCTAATGGTAGCCCACCTACGCCTAAAGCTACATCTAAAGATATTGAACCCGTAGAAATAGTTTCCAGTTCCATTGACCTATTATCTCCTAGCCGCATAATAGAACCTTTTCCAAATTGTTTTTCAATTTGGACTAAGGCCGCTAAAAGTGCCTTTTCTTTATTTTCGTTATTCACTAGAATAATTCCTATTATATAATAATTTTTATTAAGTAATTTTAATCTATGCCAAGGAGAGATACACTAAAATTAAATTAGTTAGATGATTACATAAAAATATTATGATTTCCATTATACTAAAATGATGTAATTACTCATCTTCAGAGTAAATGAAGTATTCTTTATTCTTCTTTTTCTGTCTGTTATGGTTATGATCCTCTAAGGATCTTACTATCGGGAGATAGCTATTCAGATTTAGAGGGCTAATTTTTAGATGGTTAATTTCTTTCAGAATTTATCCAAATTACTAAAGAGACACAAAAAATATTGATAACTTGATTATCTTACTATTTAGCTATAGTTTAGTCTAACAAATTAATCAAAAGGAAATCAACTATGGATATTGGGAATTATCCGCCAATAATGCAACAATATTTTCGTATTAAGGCAGAAACACCAAAAATTTTACTTTTTTATAGAATTGGAGATTTTTATGAATTGTTCTACGAAGATGCAATAATTGCCGCCCAGTTACTGAATATTTCACTTACTTCCCGACGATTTAATAATAATCCTCCAATTCCAATGGCAGGCATTCCCCAAGATTCTTTAAATAATTTTTTAGCAAAACTGCTGCGGCTCGGAAAATCAGGAGCAATTTGTGAACAAATTGGTAATTCGGAGAGTAAGCGACGAACATGCAAAGGAAAAAATGGTCCAGTAGAACGTAAAATAGTACGGATTGTTACGCCAGGCACAGTAGTCGATGAAGAACTGCTCCCTGATAAAAGAGATAATCTCTTAGCAGCTATCTGGAAAGAAAAAAAATCTGAAGGAATATTTGGTTATACCACTATAAATCTAAGTGCAGGATATATTAGGTTAGTAGAACCTCAAGATGAAGCTTCTATGTTAGCAGAACTTCAAAGAACTACTCCGGCAGAAGTTCTTCATTCGGATAATTTTCATCCCATCGAGATTCTGGCAAATTGCTCAGTCCTAACAACAATACCAGTAGATATGTTTGATCTCGAGAGAGCTCGCAAGTCATTAAATTTTCAGTTCAGAACCAAAGATTTAAAAGGTTTTGGTGTGGATCATGCCGAAATAGCTCTGCGTTGTGCCGGAGCAGCACTTAACTATATAAAAAAAGTTCATCAGGTAGATTATATTCCTCATCTGCGTATTATCACTATGCATCATCCTCAGGATACTATTTTTCTAGATGCATCTACACAGAAAAATTTAGAAATTGCTCATAGTATTGCAGGAAATGAAAAGAACACATTATTTGCTATTTTAGATAAAAATGCCACTAGTATGGGAAGTAGACTATTAAAACGGTGGATATTGTATCCCATACGAAATTTAAATACCCTTCGTACCCGTCAAGAGATCATAGCTCTGCTCCAGAATATTACAGCTGAAACTAAATTTTTTCTAGCCCGAATGGGAGATGCCGAACGCATTACAGCACGTTTATCATTAGGAGGTACTCAACCTAGAGATCTAGTAAGCATGCGAAATTGTTTGCATAAGTTACCGGAATTAAAAAATTTGCTTGCTACTGTAAAAAATGAGCATCTCAATCAGCTGAGATCAGAAATGGTGGAATGCAAAGAAGTACGGGAGTTATTGGATCGAGCTATTGTTGATAAAGCTCCGCCTCACATAAGATATGGAGGATTTATTGCCAAAGGTTATAATGCTCAGCTGGATGAATTACGTGTATTTAATGAAGGGGACAATAAGTTCTTAAAGGAATTAGAAGAAAGAGAACGTCAAAACTTAGGAGTAGATTCCTTAAAAATAAAATATAATAATATTCATGGATATTTTGCTCAGATTAATCGTAGTCAAACTCATCTGGTTCCTTCTAACTATATCCGTCGTCAAACTTTAAAAAATTGCGAGCGTTATGTATTCCAGGAATTGAAAGAGTATGAATACAAAACTCTAAATTCTAAAAATAGAATGCTGGTCCTGGAAACAATGATCTATTATGATTTATTGAAATTGATCCTCCCATATCTTGGTGAATTGCAAAAATGTGCTAAAGCTATTACTAAACTGGATGTGTTAAATACTCTTGCGGAACGAGCGTTAACCTTGAATTATTCACGCCCCATTCTCAGAGAGAATTATGGCATAAAATTAAAGAACGCACGGCATCCTGTTGTAGAACAGGTAATAAAAACACCATTTATTGCTAATTCCTTGTCTCTATCTTCAGAACGGCGTATGTTAATGATAACGGCTCCTAATATGGGGGGCAAAAGTACTTATATGCGACAAACGGCCCTTATCATATTAATGGCCTATAGTGGTAGTTATATTCCAGCAGAATCTGCCTCGATTGGCCCTATAGATAAGATTTTTACTCGCATTGGAGCAGCAGATGATCTTGCTTCTAGTCGTTCGACTTTTATGGTAGAAATGAGTGAAACAGCTTATATACTTAATAATGCTACTAAAAACAGTTTAGTAATTATTGATGAAATTGGACGAGGTACTTCCAGTGATGAGGGATTATCCATAGCATGGGCTACAGCTGAAAAATTAGCATGTAGCATAAAATCCATGACGCTTTTTGCTACCCACTACTTTGAACTAACTGCTTTACCAAATCAAATAAAGTGTATGGTCAATGTTCATTTTAAGGCTATGGAGCATAATGATACTCTTATCTTTCTTCATAGTGTACATGAAGGAGCAGCTAATAAAAGTTACGGATTAGCGGTAGCCTCTCTTGCGGGTATTCCTAAAACAGTCATTGATTGTGCAAAAAAAAAACTGTTAGAATTTAAAAAGAATAAACTTACTCAATTTACAGAGGGGTCAAGAGAAGATATCAATGACTCCTCCATCTTAATAAAAGAATCCGATGACAATAATATCGTGACTACTCTAAAAAATTTAGATCCCGATGATCTTACTCCCTTCGAGGCACTAGAATGGATATATAAGTTAAGATCTTTTCTGTGAACATAAATAATAATTTGCGGTCGAGTTAATCGACCGCTCTTAAGTAGAGTAATAAGGATTTAACAAAATATAGCTTCTATATTCAGACCCTGAGACTGTAATAAATCCCGTAATCTATGTAATCCTTCTACTTGAATTTGACGTACGCGTTCCCTAGTCAAACCAATTTGATGACCAACCTCTTCAAGAGTACATGCTTCATAACCTAAAAGACCGAATCTACGCGCTAATACTTCCCGTTGTTTAGCAGTGAGTTCATAGAGCCATTTAACAATGCTTTGTTTCATATTATCATATTGCGTAGTATCTTCCGGTCCAGATACTTTTTCATCGGTAATAATATCTAATAACATTTTTTCGGATTCATGGCTTAATGGTGAATTTATTGAAGCAATACGTTCATTCAGGCGGAGCATCCGAATGATATCATTAATAGGTTTATCTAGATGCACTGCAATATCTTCAGTACTAGGTGTATGATCTAAGATCTGCAATAGTTTTCTTGAACACCGCAAATAACAATTCAACTCTTTAACAATATGAATTGGTAAACGTATAGTACGACTTTGATTCATTATTGCGCGTTCTATATTCTGACGAATCCACCATGTGGCATAAGTAGAAAATCGAAATCCTCTGCTATGGTCAAATTTTTCTACTGCTCTAATTAAACCTAAGTTTCCTTCCTCAATGAGGTCTAGTAATGCTAAACCGCGATTACAATATCGACGCGCAATTTTGACTACTAAGCGAAGATTACTTTCTATCATTCGTTGGCGAGCAATAATATCTCCATGAGAGGATTGACGTGAAAAACAAACTTCTTCTTCTGCCGTTAATAACGGAGAAAATCCAATTTCGGCTAAATAAAGTTGGGTTGCATCTAAAAGATGCTGAGCAGAATTGCCCGTAGTTGATAAATACTCAAAATACTCTTCTCTTCTTAACTGATCCTCAAGTTCTTTCTCTCTTTCATTTAGAAAGGTATTGTCATCTAAGATTTCTGTTTCGACTAGTTCTAATGTTAGATTATTTTGGTACAATACTTCCAGCAAAGTATGGCTCATAAGTTGCTCTCTCCTTACCGTTATTTTAAGGAAAAACCCCTAAAAATTTTTATTGATTCCTCCTAATTGATTTGCTGAATTGAATATTTCATAACGCAAAGGGTGATAATTTTCGAATGTTTCGAAATTTTAACTATGCCGAAGAAAAATAATTCTCTACTAGATGTAGGATATCTACAGGTACGCCACCAACATCGCTTAGGAATGATATTGGCAAGTTATAAGCATCTAGGATTGTTCGAAAGATAGATTTAAATTTTAGATTTGAAGTTTTCCTTGATTTAAGTAATCTCTATAATTAATATATTAACAATAATCAAATTCCTCTGACCCATTTTAGTTCTTATTATCGATATGATTAGGTTCCCATTGAGGACAGTATAAGTCTATGTCAATTTCAGACAAAGAAAAGTTAATCAATATTTATTATGTATTATAAAATTTTTCGATCCACTATTTAAACTGCTCTTATAGAGCTATATTTTGAAATGGAACGGTTTATCTATCATAATTCTTGATGATTGGATAAGATTACTAATATTATTAATATAGAGAGATGATTTAAAAAGAAAATTATAAAGTATATGTACTACTTTTTATTGCTTTATAAGAAAGACTATGGCAGCACATGCAATACCTTCTTTACGTCCTAGAAATCCTAATTGTTCGGTAGTAGTAGCTTTAATATTGATTTCGTCTATGCTCTGACAACCTAGATCCTTCATTAAGTTCCGGCGTATTTCTGGAACATATGGAGATATAAAAGGAACTTCAGTAATAATAGTTATATCAATATTGCCTATTTTATAACCTTTTTTTATAATTAGGTCCCAAGAAGTACGTAATAATACCCGACTATCAGCATCTTTATACTCTTCAGTATTATTAGGAAATAAATTTCCAATATCTCCTAATGCTAATGCTCCTAATAAAGCATCTATTAATGCATGGATTAATACATCCCCATCAGAATGAGAACGCACTCCTTTTATAGAAGCTATTTTTACTCCACCCAAAACTATCGGTGGATCCCCATAGAAAGCATGAACATCAAAACCCTGCCCAATTCGCATTATAATATCTTCTCATGTTTATGTTGTTGTTCCTGGAGATAAACTGATGCTATGGTTAAGTCTTCGGGATATGTTACTTTAATATTATTTCTGTGACCTACTATAAGAGCTGGATGATAACCACAGTATTCTAATGCCGAAGAATCATCTGTAAGTTCTATCCCTCGCTCTAGGGTCCGAAGTAAACAACTGTGTAAAAGTTGGAAAGGAAATAATTGGGGTGTTAATGCATGCCATAAATTCTTTCGATCAATGGTATGAGAAATGATGGATTGTTCCTCTCTGCTGCATTTTATGGTATCGCATACAGGATTCACAAGAATTCCTCCTACCTGAGAACAATGTTCCACCTTCCCATTGGGATTACTAGTAATCTTTAGTAACTGATCTACATCCTGACGATGTAGACATGGACGAACAGCATCATGGATAAGAATCCAGTCAGTAGGCTGCTCGATAGCTTGTAATCCCGCCATAACGGACTGAGAGCGTGTCATCTTACCTACGGTGGTACTAATACGAATATTATTTACGATCGGAAGTAACTCAAACCAGTGATCTTCACAATTTATCACAATGATAATGTGTTTAATGGCGGGATGGTCCACTAATACACTAATAGCATGTTCAAGAATGCTTTTACTTCCAATAGTTAGATATTGTTTGGGGCAAGAAGATTGCATTCTACGGCCTAAGCCTGCGGCAGGAATAATAGCCGTAATATTTTGGTGAATATTATTATCCATTAGATCCTAATCTATATTGTTTAGGATAGCATAATCAAAATTATATGAATCATCCCTATTTTTTATCTAGGATAATTATCCTAACAAAATTAGAAAAAATCAATAATTTTATGATCGTTGTAATTTTGTAATTTTACTAAACGTAGCTGCCGATCCTAGTGTTTCTTCAATACGTATTAGTTGATTATACTTAGCTATTCGTTCAGATCGACTCATAGAACCAGTTTTAATTTGCCCTGATGCTGTACCTACTGCTAAATCCGCAATAGTGGTATCTTCGGTATCTCCAGATCTATGGGAAATAATGACTGAATAATTAGCCTGCTGAGCCATTTTTATGGTAGAGAGTGTTTCAGATAATGTACCAATTTGGTTATATTTTATAATAATAGAATTGGCGAGTTTGTTTTCAATTCCTTGTTGAAGTATTTTAGAATTCGTTACAAAAAGATCGTCACCTACTACTTGGCAACTATTCCCTAATACTTTAGTCTGGTAAGCAAATCCTTCAAAATCGTTCTCTTCTAAACCATCTTCAATAGAAACTAGAGGATATTGTTGAGTCAAATTTTCTAAGTAATGTGTCATTTCTTGGGAACTGAGGCTTAAATGATCAGCAACCAGAATATATTTACCTGAAATATCATCGAAAAGTTCATTAGCAGCACAATCGATAGCAAAAGTAATATCTTGACCTAATCGATAACCAGAGCATTCTACTGCTTCTTTAATATAGTGAAAAGCAGATATATTAGATTCAAGATTAGGGGCATAACCGCCTTCATCTCCAAGAGCAGTACTCATCCCGTTGCTAATAAGAATTTTTCCTAGGTTATGAAATACTTCAGATCCTATCCGAAGAGCTTCCTTTATGTTCTTGGCACCTACCGGAATAATCATAAATTCTTGGATATCAATATTATTATGTGCATGTGTACCTCCGTTAATAATATTAATCATAGGGAGCGGAATGAGATAGTTATAAGACTGTCCATAAAGTTCAGCAATATGTTCATACAAAGGTACTCCTTTAGAAGAAGTGGCAGCTTTTGCAGTAGCTAATGATACGGATAAAATGCTATTAGCTCCCAGCTTGGACTTATTGATAGTTCCATCCATATTGATCATAATTTCATCAATCTCTTTCTGCTCTAGAGCATTTTTACCTTTCAAAGCTTTTGCTAGATGTGTATTGACAGTATCTACCGCTTTTAAAACTCCTCTGCCAAAAAAACGATCAGCATCTTGATCACGTAATTCTAAAGCTTCACGATATCCTCTAGAAGCGCCAGAAGGAACGGATGCTCTTCCTACATTTCCTTCCGCTAAATGAACTTCTGTTTCAATCGTAGGGAAGCCCCGAGAATCGAGAATTTCTCGACTAATAACTTTATCAATTTTACACATTCTTTTTACCTTACTTTCCTAACTGAAACACTATATACCGAACTCAAAATATTAGTGCGCGATTTATCTAACATTGTTCATATATATATTGATATTCAAGTGTAGCTTTCACTAATATCTTAAATAAACTTCCAGAAGATTAGAAGTAAATTCTTCCTGAAATTAACATGCAATAAGCATAACTGATTTCAAAGATATTGTAAGGATTGCTCATCACTCATTAAGTTTTTATTTATCCAATGGACATTTTCTCGTCTCTAATTCTTTAATTATGGGATAATTTACCTTTCTTTAATTTTTGTCCCGACGTTACTCGTTCATTGTTATAAAAATCCAAATAAGTGCGAACATGTTCAAAATTATTTATCATCATAAATTTACGAACCTGTTCTCCTTGTTGATAACCATGTTCCACTAATAACCATCCTTCAGCTTCTAAATAATTAGAAGACTGAGAAATAATTTTTTTTAGATCACCCATTCCTTTATTTTTAGCGATCAAAGATTTAGTGGGTTCAAATCGTAAGTCTCCACATTTTAAATGCATATCTGTTTTATCAATATATGGGGGGTTACTTACAATTATATGAAATCGTTTTCCAGATAGGTTGGAAAACCAATTACTATAGATAAACGCAGCATTCTTTATTCCTAGCTTCCAAGCATTATATTGTGCCAATAATACACAAGATTGATTATAATCCACTCCTAATATATAACAATCAGAACGCTCACAAGCAATAGCCAAAGCAATTGCTCCTGAGCCAGTACCTAAGTCTAAAATTTGCATGCGGTTATTAGTAATGTGTAAAAGTGCTTGAGATACTAATGTTTCAGTATCCGCACGAGGAATGAAGGTTATGGGAGTCATTCTTAGAGGTAGTGACCAAAATTCCCATTCTTCAATAAGATATGCTATGGGATACCCCTGAACTCTTTTATTTAAAAAAAAATTCAGTTTTTTTAGTTCCTTGCTCCTTATAGGAGCATCATCAAATGCTTTTAACCAACTTTTTGGTTTTTCCATAACAAATTCCAGTAAGATTTCAGCATCTCGCTGAGCAGCGTTACTGTAAACTAGCGTCAGCTGAGCAACCTGTAACCAAATATTGATATCCATTAAATAGTATTCTTTAAATTCTCTAGCCGGTTTAAATGATCATTTTGGATTATGGGTTCGATGAGAAGATCTAATTGACCAGACATAATATCTTCTAAGCAATAAAGTGATAGATTTATCCTATGGTCCGTCACCCGTCCTTGTGGAAAATTGTAAGTACGATTGCGATCTGAACGTTCTCCACTCCCTACTAAGTTTCGACGTTGATCAGTTTCTTCTTTATGACGTTTTGCCATTTCGGCCGCCTGAATGCGGGTATTTAATACCCATAGTGCTTTAGATTTATTCTTATGTTGGGATCTTTCATCTTGGCATTCTACTACAATACCCGTAGGTAAATGAGTAATCCTAATTGCGGAATCAGTAGTATTTACATGCTGTCCACCTGCGCCCGACGATCGAAAAGTATCTATTTTCAAATCCTTAGGTTGAAGTGAAATTAATTCCGATTTAGGAATCTCTGGCATAACAGCAACAGTACAAGAAGAAGTATGAATTCGTCCCTGTGATTCTGTGGCTGGAATTCTCTGGACTCGATGTCCCCCCGACTCAAATTTTAAACGTCCATAGGCGTTCTTTCCATGTATTTTAGCAAAAATATACTTATATCCTCCATTTTCACCGAAACTAGAATTCATAATTTCTATCTTCCATGATTTAAATTCGACATATCTGGTATACATTCGAAATAAATCACCGGCAAAAATGGCTGCTTCATTTCCACCCGTAGCTGATCGTAATTCAATATAACAGCTACGTTCATCATTAGAATCTTTAGGAAGAAGTAATAATTCTAATTTTTTTTCCACGCTGTGATTATGATCTTTCATTTTATTCAGTTCCTCACAGGCTAGTTCTCGAATCTCTTTATCAACAAGTAATAACTCGAGATTATTAATATTTTCCTGGATTTTCTTCCATTTATTAAACATTTTATTCAGTTCTGTAAGGTGATGATATTCGCGGGATAAGGTCTGAAGACGTTCGTAATCGGTAGTTTTGCCTGCTGTAATAAGTAATGTTTCTACTTCTTTATAACGTTTTTGCAATAATTCTAATTTATCAATTATGAAAGTATTCATACTGCCAAACATAGAGTCCTTAAAACTTGAAAAGTTGTTTTAAAATTAAATTTACTTGGGTCTTTGTTACAAATAGTATCTACATACTACTATGTAGTATAGTTACTTATTATCAGAGTTTTATCCTCTAAAAATTTTTTAAATTACAGTATTGATAAAATTACAAGTAATTTATATAATTTTACTATTATGGTAATGTCTGGCATCTTTTCAAGATAACTAATATTACTTATTTAAGTCATTCTTTATGAAAACAATAACTTGTTGGCCCGCACCTGCAAAATTAAATCTTTTTTTGTATATTAATAGTCGTTATCCCAACGGATATCACCATTTGCAAACGCTGTATCAATTTCTCGATTATGGAGATCTCCTTTTCATTAGAATAAATAATAGCGGCAGCATAGATGTGTCACCTAAATATATAGATCATATTAAAATAGAAAATAATTTAATAATCAAAGCGGGTAATTTGTTACGTCATCAAGCACAAAAGGATCATCGTTTATTCCCTCTAAATGCAGGGGCAGAAATAGAACTAGTGAAAAACTTACCTATTGGCGGAGGATTAGGGGGGGGATCATCAGATGCGGCCACTACTCTCTTAGCACTAAATTATTTATGGAAAACTCAATTCAGTATTGATGATCTTACTATATTAGGATTACAACTAGGAATAGATGTTCCTATTTTTATTAAAGGATATGCCTCTTTTGCGGAAGGGGTAGGGAATCAATTCCATAAAGTTAAAATACCTGAAAAATGGTATGTTATTATAGATCCCGGAGTAAGAATTTCTACTGCACAAGTATTTGGAGATCCTGAACTAAAAAGAAACACTACTTATCGGGTTTTAAGAGAGTTATTACATACCAAACCATTTACTAATGACTGTGAGTTAATAGTACGAAAACGTTTTCCCGAGCTGGAAAAAATATTTTCTTGGTTGCAAAAATATACTCATCCTCGCCTAACAGGAACTGGTAGTTGTATATTTGGAGAATTTGATACTGAATTAAGCGCATCTCAAGTTTTGAGCCAAGCTCCTCCCGGAATCCAGGGTTTTGTGTCAAAAGGATTAAATATTTCTCCATTACATAAATTTTTGTACTTATAAATGCATAGGAAGAAAAAAAAATGTTTTCTTAAACAGAAGATTAATAATCTCCTATGGAGATAGGAGAATCTGTCTAACCAACACATTTTCCAATAAAATTGGTGCAGTATATGAAACTATTTGCAGGAAATTCTATCCCCGAACTAGCGCAACACATTGCAGATCGTCTCTATACAAAATTAGGTGATGTGTCCGTAGGACGTTTTAGTGATGGGGAAGTGAGTGTTCAAATTAATGAAAATGTACGGGGAGATGATATTTTTATTATTCAGTCTACCTGTTATCCTACTAATGACAATTTCATGGAGTTAGTAGTAGTAATAGACGCATTACGACGCGCTTCTGCGGGCCGGATTACTGCAGTAATCCCATATTTTGGTTATGCGCGTCAAGATCGACGCGTGCGATCAGCAAGAGTTCCTATTACCGCCAAAATAATAGCCGATTTTCTCGCTTGTGTTGGTGTTGATCGCATCCTAACCGTAGATCTCCATGCAGAGCAAATTCAAGGTTTTTTTGATATGCCCGTAGATAATGTATTTGGAAGTCGGATAATCATTGAAGATATGCAACAAATTGGATTAGACACCCCTATTGTAGTATCTCCAGACATTGGAGGAGTAGTGCGTGCTCGTGCAATAGCTAAATTAAATGATACTGACATGGCTATAATTGATAAACGACGACCACACGCAAATGCTTCCGAAGTCATGCATATCATTGGAGAGGTGTCAAATCGAGATTGTGTTCTAGTAGATGACATGATAGATACCGCTAGTACGTTGTGCAAGGCAGCTGCAGCATTGAAAGCAAGAGGAGCAAAACGAGTCTTTGCTTATGCTACACATCCTATATTTTCAGGAAATGCAGGAGCTAATTTACAAGATTCAGATATTGATGAAGTAGTAGTATGTGATACTATACCTTTAACGAATTCCATCAAAAAAATATCCAATATACGTACTATAACTTTATCAGGTATGTTAGCAGAAGCTATTCGTCGCATCAGTAATGAAGAATCTATCTCTGCTATGTTTGAATATTAAATGAATTCATTAGTGGCAAAATTAAATAATTAGGTAAAAATTACATTATTATCAAACTCATAGTGGGATTAGCTAATCCTGGCGATAAATATACTTCTACACGACATAATGTTGGATCTTGGTTTGTAAGACGCTTAGCAAATCATTATCAAAAGGTTTGGAGAAAAGATAGCCATGTTTTTGGTTATACTACACAAATAGTAATATTAGGTTCTAATATATGGTTACTAATACCTGATACTTTTATGAATAGTAGTGGCAAATCAATAGATGCTATAGCCAAATTATATCGAATAATACCCGAACAAATACTCGTGGTACATGATGATTTAAATTTACCGCCCGGAAGAGCCAAGTTCAAAATAGGTGGAGGATCCAGCGGACATAATGGAATAAAAAATATTATAAGTTACTTTAGTAATTTTAAACGTTTACGTATTGGCATTGGTTATCCTTCAGATAGGAATAATATTACTAACTATGTTCTAGATACTCCCTCAGATTTTGAAATGAAACTAATAAAAAGTACTGTTGAAGAAGCAATATACTGTACTATCGTCTTATTTAAAGACGGAATCATGAAAGCTATGAGTAGACTGCATACCTTTAATGCTAATAATTATGGTTATTAATAGTAATTATAGTTGTAGAAAAATGGATTAATTAAATAAAAGGAAATAAAGGCAATAATGATTTTAAAATGTGGTTTAATAGGATTACCTAATGTAGGAAAATCTACCTTATTTAAGTCTCTTACTCAATCTTGTATTAAAATTTCAAACTATCCTTTTTGTACTATTAAGCCTCATTTTGGCATAGTATCAGTTCCAGATCATCGTTTGAATATCCTATCACAATTAATTAATCCTCAATATATTACTCCGGCAATAATGACATTTATAGATATTGCCGGTCTAGTTAAGGGTGCTTCGCAAGGAAAAGGTTTAGGCAATAAATTTCTTCAGCATATTCGTGAAACTACAGCTCTAATACATGTAGTACGTTGTTTTAATAATGAAAATATTATCCACGTACAAGGAAGAGTTAATCCGCAAGAAGATATTGATCTTATTAATACTGAACTTGCTTTGGCAGATCTGGAGAGATGTGAATCTGCAATAGAAAAACAACATAAAATTAATAACAAAAGTATGGAGAATAAAAATTTGGTAATTAAAGTATTGAAAAAAATTGCTCACTTTCTGCAAGAGGGTGAATCAATAAGGATGTTAAGAATTTCAGAGGAGGAAAAATCTGTTGTACAGAAGTTTAACTTTCTCACATTAAAACCGGTTATTTACGTAGCTAATGTGAATGAAGGATACTTAGAGAATAATGATTATGTACAAGAGGTATATAAGCGAGCTGAAAAAGAAAGAACTAAGGCCGTAACAATCTGTGCTGTAGAAGATTTCGAACCAGCTATATCTAAAAAAAACAGCGTAAAATTAGGACAATTAAACTTTCCACAATCAGAATTAAATAAGGTGATCACAGCCGGATATAATCTTCTAGATTTGAAAACTTATTTTACTATCTCTGTAAAAGAAGTTAGGGCTTGGAGCGTTAAGTACGGGACTACTGCCTATCAAGTAGCTAGAAAAATTCATACTGATTTTTCTAACAGGTTTATTCGGGCTCAAATCATTAGTTGGGAGGATTTTATTAGCTATCAAGGAGAACAAGGGGCAAAATTAGCGGGAAAAATTAGGCTGGAAGGAAAACAATATGTAGTTCAAGATGGAGATATAATTCATTTTTTATCTTCGGGATAATTAATCAACTTGTTCTAACTATTAATAATTCAAATAATATAGAAGGCCTCCGACAAAAAGGCCTCTCGGATAATAAATGTTATTTTTTTAGAGTTCGGTATATTAACAAAATTATAATCGAACCTACTATGGCTATCAGAAAACTACCAAAATTAAATCCATTTACTCTTCTAAATCCTACTAAAGTGCTTATCCACCCTCCTACTACAGCACCGGCAATCCCTAACAGGATAGTGATTATAATTCCTCCCCCGTCTTTTCCTGGTATTAACCATTTTGCTATTATACCAGTTATTAATCCGAAAAAAATCCACAACAACAGATCCATTATTACTATCTCCTATAATTTTATTTTTACACCCACCCTAGAAATATGATAGGATATCAGTTCCTGTTCTATCTAACAGGATTCTTATTGAGCATCAATTCTTTAATTATAGGAGAGCTTTTTTAAAGTTTTCTTAAAAAGCCTCTTTTATTTAAAAAGTTTAATTTTCGAGTGTAATTAGGAATACAATAAATATTACATCAGTAAAATTGTCAATGATCTACTACTATTCAATCTAATTAACTTGTGTGTATTTAAGGTTATAACAATATTAATGATTCTTAAAAAGAAGAAAGTAATAATTGGAATGTCTGGAGGTGTGGACTCTTCAGTAGTGGCAGTACTGTTGAAACAACAGCCATATCAGGTGGAAGGATTATTTATGAAAAACTGGGAGGAAGATGATAAAGAATACTATTGCCATGCGGCACAAGATTTAGCAGATGCTCAATCAGTATGTGATAAACTAGGAATTTTTTTACATAAAATAAATTTTTCTGCTGAATATTGGGAAAATGTTTTTCAGCACTTTTTAGCAGAATATAAAGCGGGACGCACTCCTAATCCAGATATTCTCTGTAATAAAGAAATAAAATTTAACACGTTTATGACTTTTGCTCGGGAAGAGCTAGGAGCCGATCTAATTGCAACAGGACACTATGTCCGACAGGGAGAAGTTAATGGTCATAAATATATATTACGAGGGGTAGATCCCAATAAAGATCAAAGTTATTTTCTCTATCCTTTAACTGCTCAAAAGTTGAGGTATACTATTTTTCCCCTAGGTCAATTAACTAAAACTACCGTACGAAAAATTGCTCTACAAAATAGTTTAGTCACCGCTAAGAAAAAAGATTCTACTGGAATTTGTTTTATAGGGAAAAAAAAATTTGTAGAGTTCCTGAGTCGTTATTTACCTGCACATGAGGGAGAAATTTTTACTACTGATGGTACAAAAGTAGGTCATCATAAAGGAAGTATGTTTTATACTATAGGACAGCGTAAAGGATTAGGGATTGGAGGAATAAAAAAATCGAGTAGTAAAGATCCTTGGTATGTGGTAGAAAAAGATGTAAAACGTAATATATTAATTGTTGCTCAAGGTCGTTTTAATTCACAATTAATGTCTAGAGGAATGATTTGTGAAGATGTTCATTTTTTTAATAATACTCAATTAAAGAAAATTATTCGTTGTACTGTTAAGATCCGATACCGACAACCAGATGTTCCATGTACTCTTATTTACAGTCAGGATAAAAAAAGTATTAACGTGATATTTGATCATCCTATAAATGCTATAACACCAGGACAGGCTGCAGTCTTTTATACTGGTGATTTTTGTTTAGGAGGAGGTGTAATTAAGAAACGTTTTTCAGTCACAACAAAGTAATATCTATGGTGATAATGATGAGGATTTAGAAGAATGACATTATCCGTTCTCACGACTATTTATCCTCTCGAGGAACGTTATGCAGACAAAGTAAATATTTTACGTTCTATATTTACGGAATATAATCTTTTAAAGTTAAGAGTATAAATTGAAATTAGATAGTTACAAAAATTAGCTACTTGCCCATAAATTATGGAATTAACCGAATTGGACGATCAGACTAATTCTTATGTAACTTCTATTATTTAATTATTTTATGAATCCGATGCAGATACTATTAAAAAATATAACGAACTAGTAATCATCATGTAAAGGTCGGAGAATATTTTTTTCAAGCAAAAAATATCTCAAATTTCGACCCTCACTTCAGTGTCACAATTTGTTCATTTTTCCTATACTTGCGAAGATATAAATAACTTATGTTATAATCAGTCATAGGTAAAGTTATTTTACCGAGGGAAAAATTATTCCAGTTATAAAAAAACTAGCTAGTCAATCTCGTTCTATTACTATGCTTTCGTAAAACCATGGACAGCCGGCATCTCCTACCGGAGGTAAAGAACTAGTCAATGTAGTGTTGAGAAGGTAACGACAACTTGGTCAATTAAAACAAATTGAAATCTTGGGCAAGATGAAGGTACAGGAGTAAAATTATAATGATTATTTTGCTGCTTGAAGTAGATTAGATTAACGTCAACAAATCATTTGTTATGTCGTTAGGTAGAGGTTGAATCAGTAAATTGAACCACATGATTATATGGTAGATCTTTTTGCTTGTATCAAACGTTTTAATACTATATTAATCAATTTTCATCATAATATTTGGGGTTATATGACACTTCAATACTTTAAGCAAAAAAAACAAGAATGAAGAAATCAGATCTTCTACTATGCCACATAAAATTAATCCTATTAATTTTGAAAAATTATAAGATAATCTAGAGTTAGCTAATGCGCTGTTATTTCACTTATCCACTCAGTTACCTATTTCAGGTGGTAACAGGATCTCACCAATTCTACTTTTTACGTAATTTGGGGGTAGTGTTGAGTTATGCCCTAATCGCGTGGCAAGATCCTTTACAAGTAATAAATAAGTTTAAACTTAATTCTACTAAAATATTTAGTGAACTAAATCAAAACTGGTCAATTCTATCCGAACCACTGCAAACTGTTATGCGAAGGTATATCATAAAAAATGCTTATGAAATTCTTAAAAATTTCACGCGAGGAAGACATGTGGATATGAAAGTTATACATGCTTTTATTGAAAATAATCTCTTTACCAGAAGAAGTTAAATATCAACTTAAAAATTTAATTATCTTCGATATGATCCTTAGCTAGGAGATCCACTACTAAGAAAAAGAAAATAAAATATATTTAAATATATGTGTTTGTCTGGGTGAATTATTCCTAGGTATTCACCAATGTTAGAAGATTATAGTCACACTTATTCCAAATAGTTCGCAATTAATTTTTCGTAGACCATTAAAATTAAAACGACGTTGTAATATACTCAAGAGATTTGTCTTGAGTAAATTTTATTCCCTGCATCTGAGTCAGTCTATAAGAGGAAGACCAAATAAAATTTTAAAATTCTCAGTAGTTGCTTCAGCTAGTTCTGCTAAAGATATATTCTTTATTTGCGCAACGCATTTAGCGATTTCGTGAACCCATGCAGGTTGATTTTCTTTTCCACGGTATGGAACGGGAGATAAATAAGGACAATCACTTTCTATCAGAATATGATCTAAAGGTATATAACGTACTATTTCACGTAAATATTGAGCATGCTTAAAAGTAATAATGCCAGAAAATGAAAGATAAAATCCCATATCTATCATTTTTTTTGCCATTACCAGATCTTCTGTAAAACAATGGATTACACCTCTGCACAGTTCTGCCTTTTCTTCTTGTAAGATAGCTATCGTATCGTTCTTAGCATTTCGAGTATGAACTATTAATGGTTTGCCTAGGTGACAAGCAATTCGTATATGTTCTCGGAACATATGTTGCTGTTGTATTTTATTGGGCGAAGTATAATGATAGTCTAATCCTGTTTCTCCTAATGCTACTACTTGATGATTTTCAGTAACTAGGGAGCGTAAATGAGAGACGTTATTGTCCTCAGCTGTCTCAAGGTTTAACGGGTGTAACCCGCAAGAGTAAGCTACTCTGGGATTATTACCTACTAATCTTACTAGCTCTCGATAGTCTGATAAGCTGGTGGCTACACTCAAAAAATATTTTACATCTCGTACTAGAGCATTTTTCAAAACTTCATCGACATCTTTATGGAGAGTGTTATAATTTAATTTATTTAGATGACAATGAGAATCTACTAAAAACATATTTTTCTATCTCTCTGGTTAGAATGATCTATTAACTGTTTCCACTTGAGTAATTGCTCTGTCAATAATAATTGACGATTAACGGATATTACCTGGGTGAAAAGATGTCTAAGAATTAACCAGTGCCGAAAACTTTCGTAAAGTATCTGCACTGAGAAAATTGATAATTGCTGGACTAAATTTTGAAAATCATAATTTATGATACAAATATTACTATCATATTGCAATTTTATTGCATCCAGAAATAAGGTACATAATCCTTCAATTTGCTTATTAACATTTTCGTTATTAAGAAGGGGTAATATTTGAAGAATATCTTGTTTTTCATTTAAAACATCCCGAATTATTTCATATATTTTATTCCGATAGGTCCAATACATGGAGGATAATAAATCTGCTGCTGCTAATGGCGCTCCTGAAGCAATTCTCAATGCTGCTATAATATTAGCTTCGGTAAGATTATGATATCTGTTGCTATTCAGATTGAGTTTTATCCATTGTATTCCCTCAGATTCACTAGGAGGAATAATTTTCCAATATTGACAACGACTTCGTAATATTGCTGACAGGTTGGAGGGATCAGAACTATATAAAAAAAAATAAGTGTTATCAGGAGGTTCTTCCAGTGTTTTGAGAAGAGCATTACTAGCAGATTCWGTTAATTTATCGGCTTCTTCGATCCAAATTACTTTAGATCTTCCTAACTGAGAACGTTGGCAAATCTTATCGTAAAGGTTACGGATTATATCTATACCTATACTCGGAGATGATTCTATGATTACCAAATCTGGATGACTTCCCACTTTCATAAGGTTACAGCTATGACAACTTCCACAACTTTGAAGTTTGTTAGAAAAGGAACACATTAACCAGCTACTAA
>JBAPLS010000003.1:0-122267 GCA_037083765.1 Candidatus Dasytiphilus stammeri | reverse complement strand
TGATTCCTACTCCGGAAGGAGTAGTAAATTTTCTTCGCTCACATTATGAGAAGTTATAACAACTTAATCCCATGACGGATGATCAAAAAAAATTATATTTTCAGACCAGATTTAAAAAACTTTTGCTTTGTGGAAAGATGAATAATAATTTAAAAAAACATCTCAATTTACTCTGAATCAATCTAAAAATTAGGATAAGACGTCATGTCAATATTATTACTAGTTATCATCCTTAATCTAAAAAGATCAAAGTTCTGGACATAAAAATATAAGTTCATTTAGATTTCGTTAGTTGAAGTGTCAGAAAAAGAAAGAAAAGAACTCTCTTTTTTATTTGGTGCCGAAAATAATAGCAATATTCTACCAATTTATACTAAACCTAAAACTTAAATTACTAATATTGATCGTGCTATTATCCTAATACTCTTTTCCTTTCCATATAAAAGATAACTTATTATAAATAAAGCTGACCTGTAAGCCGGGTTTAGTCTTGGACAGTCATTCATCTAGGTCATTAATCACTTAATGACTCCAGCAGCCTACCTAGTTTTTGTGCGGGATACACTAACTTAATTTGGCCTTGCTCCAGGTGGAGTTTACCTAGCCATCAGCTGTTACCAGTTGATGCGGTGTGCTCTTACCACACCTTTTCACCCTTACCTCTTTTTAGTTCTGAATAAAATTCAAAAATTTTGGGGCGGTTTACTTTCTGTTGCACTTGTCGTCGGTATTTTACCTCCCAGGCATTACCTGGCACCCTACCCTATGGAGCCCGGACTTTCCTCTCCTGTCTCTCTTATTAAGAAAGAGATCCAGCAGCGACTGTCTAGTCAGCTTTAGATATTATTTTATTTTAAAGCATAACGATATAGTTGACTTTTACTTATACCATAAATCTTAGATGTAATTGACACTGCATTTCCAGGGTTAAGATTACTTTCGTTTTGTAGTAATCGTAATGTTTGTAAAGCTTTCTCCAAAATATGTAAAGGGGTATTTTCAGACTCTTTAAAACCATCAACGATAATTACTATTTCACCTTGATAACACAGATTATTTTTTTTCATTGCATGAACTAAATTACCTACCGTAGATCTATAAATAGATTCCCAAGTTTTGGTCATTTCTCGGGCTATCACCACCTTCCGGTGACTGCCGAAAATAAGATTAATATCTTGCATAGTATCAATTATACGATGAGTAGATTCATAAAAAATTATTGTTCTACTTTCAGTAATTAATGTCTGCAAATACTGAACCCGTGCGGATTGGCGAGAAGGTAGAAAACCTTCGTAACAAAATCGAGTAGTAGGTAATCCAGAAGCAATTAGTGCAGTAATAGCAGCACAAGCACCGGGTAACGATACTATCTGAATTCCTTGTTCTCCACAACAACGAACTAAATTATATCCAGGATCATTAATTAGAGGTGTACCAGCATTGGAAACTAACGCAATACTTTTTCCTTCCTGCATTTTTCTTATAAGAGCAGAACATTTTTGACGTTCGTTATAATTATGGAGTAAAAATATTTTGGTCTTGATATGGTAAAAATTTACTAAAAATTTAGTATGTTGTATATTTTCAGCAGCAATAAGATCAACTTGTTTCAATACTGAAACTGCCCGATGAGTTATATCTCCTAAATTTCCTATAGGAGTTGGAGTAATATATAGTTTTCCCCACATATTTATTCTTGTTTTTAAATTTTTTTATAATTTTGCTAATCAAACCGATGCTACTTGATAGCAAGTAGCATCGTAATATTGGAAACTTTTTATTTCTTCATTAAGAAATTTCGCGCGGTTTTATATATCTTCCAGATAGCAAAAGATTTTTTCGATAAACGTATTAATAACCGAGGATGACGAACTAAAAAAATTGTTATCATACTACTAAGAATAATAAGGGTGTAGCGTATTTTTAATAGCTGATAGAATAAATGTTCATATTTTTTACAAGCGGTAATTAACTCATTACACTCAGTAGCTAATTTTATTCGTTGTTGTTGGATAGTACATAATAATTGATTATTATGATTTTTATCATCATATAGATTCATATTTTATTATTCCTCAATGAATTTACTATCTTTTTTTAATTCTTTACAAGTCCAATATAACAACTGCATTTTTTTTATTTTATAAAAAGTTAAACCACAAGAAATTAGGAAAATTAAGAATAATAAGCTCGTACTAAATATCATTAGTACTAATCGATTTATTGGATCTATCAATGATATAAAAATAAAAAATAAACTAATTAAACTAAAAGAGAGAAAAAACAGAGTTAATCCTATTAGCATTAATAAATGTAAAATTTGCCTTTTACTTTCTTGCAACTCAGATATCATTAAAAATATACGAGTTTCTATAACATCTACCATCGTGCGTAGAACACGTGGAACAATCTTCAATAATTCTACTTTTTGACAATTTATTTTTTGATAGTTTTTCATAATTTTATCGACGCATTAAAATAACACCTAATATTATGCCTACAGCCGCACCAATACTTAGTCCTGCCCATGGATTTTCGCGCAAATAATTATTAGCTAAATGAGCCACGGCACGTGACTGTTGCCAAATATGTTTTTGTGATTTTCCCAAAGATTGTTTAGCTTCATCTAATATCACTCGGGCTTTTTTACACCAAGTATCAATTTCATTAGGAGTCTGATTATCAGAATTATTTATCATTTCTTCGAGAGAATTTAACAGATCGTGAAGTTCTGTTCGCATTTTTGAAAATGTTGTATCATTTGACATAGAGTTTCTCCTTTATTAGGCAATTATAACTCTTATAATAATAGTAGCAATATATTGAAAACTCAAAAAAATTAACTACTAAATTAATTTTCGCTCTTTCAGTTAGTGAACTGAATATTCGTCAGCGGAGCAATCATTTATTAAAAAATGATATTTATTATAACAAATTGGCGGAGGAGGAGAGATTCGAACTCTCGAACGGTTTCCCATTGCCGGTTTTCAAGACCGGTGCCTTCAGCCACTCGGCCACTCCTCCTAAAAACATAATAAGCTTGAACATAACATATGATCTAAATTTGTAAATAATATATTTTCATAGGAAAGACAAAAGTGAGTTTCACATCTAATAATTTAGCTCGTGATGACGAAGGATTTTTAAAAAATCGTGAGGATTGGACTGAGTCAGTAGCAAAATTCATAGCCTTAGAAGAAGGTATTGATCTAAGTGATGAACATTGGGAAGTGGTGCATCTTGTACGAACTTTTTATATTAATTTTAATACAGTTCCTACTGTATATATTTTAGTTAAAGCTCTCTCCCGTAAATTTGGAAAAGACAAGGGTAATAGTCGTTATCTCTTTCGTTTATTTCCTCAAGGTCCTACCAGACAAGCAGCAAAAATTGCTGGATTACCCAAGCCCGTGAGATGTCTTTAAGCAAAAAGTTAAGAATATTAAAATTATATACAATATATTTTTCTATTATGGTGATATTAATTTTATGAAAATTTTCATGATGTTTAATGTTGAAAATAACTACTCATAGTAGATAAAATCATTTTTTATGAAAATTAAGTTGTCAATAATAATTTATCTAAATTGATATTACATTTTCATCTGAATTTGTAATTACTATTCTTAGTATATATGAAAGAACCATAAAACACTATTCATCCTTTCTGACTTTTTTTCAGAGCTATTAATATCTGATTTACCATCATGATGGATATAATATTTTATGAGTAATTATTACTATTATTTTTAGTAAAATCCTTATTTATCAATAAATACATCGGGAATGCACAGAGGTGTAAAATAATTATCTTTATTCAATTAAAGATCGAATGCTTCCGCACAGATTAAATCAAAATTTATAAGGAAAAAAAATAAAAGATACTTAAAATATTTTAAGTGCTTGCTTTACTATTATTTTAAAAAATAGGTGAGTATTCACCTCCTCTCTCCATTTAGTTAACACAAATCACAACCTCGTTCTTGCCAGAGGATAATTTTTAGTATTTGGTCCTTTTTTGATACCCAGGAGTAATAACATGCGGGTTCTAAAATTTGGTGGCACTTCTATAGCTAATGCCCATAAAATTCTACGTGTAGCAGAAATTATTGAAAATAGTTTCTGCACCTCTCCAGTAGCTGTTGTGTTATCAGCTCCAGAACATATTACTAATTATTTAGTATCATTAATTTCAGATACCCTTCTAGATCAAAGAATTAAATTAGATTTAATATCCCTTGAAAATATTTTTACCCAACTAGGGAAAGAACTCAGTGAATTACAACTCAATTATGATTTTAAAAAAGTCCAAAAAATATTACATCGAGAATTAATAATTCTCATAAAAATATTACATGGTATTACTTTAATCGGTAAATGTACTGAAAATATCCAAGCAGCTTTTATTTGCCGAGGAGAACAATTAGCGGTAGCATATATGACAGTCTTATTGCAAGCTAGAGGTCATAAAGTAGCTATTATTAATCCACTAGATAAACTAGTGGCTGATGAAGGAAGCTATTTGGAGGCTACTATTGACATAGCAATATCCAGTAAACTTATTATGGATGTTCGACTACCTATAAATCATATAGTATTAATGGCTGGCTTTACTGCTGGTAATGAAAAGCAACATCCTGTGATATTAGGTCGTAATGGTTCGGACTATTCTGCGGCTGTACTAGCCGCATGTCTTCATGCACAGTGTTGTGAAATATGGACTGATGTAGATGGAATTTACACTATTGATCCCCACCACCTTAATGGTGCCCAACAGCTGCAATATCTCTCGTACCAGGAAGCGATGGAATTATCTTATTTTGGTGCGCAAGTTCTTCATCCTAGAACCATTAAACCTATTGCTCAGTTTAAAATTCCTTGTATTATTAAAAATACTACTAATCCTCAAGCATCAGGAACAATTATTAGCAATAATATCAGAAATAATCAAATTAAAGGTATTACTCAACTAAATAATATTGCTATGTTGAATATTTCTGGACCAGTGATGACAGAGGAAATGGGAGAAATTACTGCTCGAATTTTTGCAGTGATGTCACAGGCATCAATTTCTGTGCTTTTAATAACACAATCTTCTTCTGAATACAGTATTAGCTTGTGCATTACTCAACATGACCAGCTAAGAGCTAGGAGAGCATTAGAAGAAACCTTTTTTTTAGAATTAAAAGAGGGTGGAATCGATCAGATTAAAATAATGAAAGATCTAGCTATTATTACAGTGGTTGGAGATGGGATGCGTACTACTTACGGAAGAGCGTGCAAAATTTTTAGTGCTTTATCACATGCAAATATTAATATTATTGCTATATCCCAAGGTTCATCCGAAAGATCTATTTCAGTAGTAGTCAAAAACGTACAAGCTATCATAGGACTCAAGGTAGTTCATCAAATGTTATTTAATAATAATTTTCAAGTGATTGATGCTGTAATCATTGGGATAGGAGGCATTGGAAGTGCTCTCCTTAATCAAATAGAACGACAACAATTATTACTTAGTAACAAAAAAATTGATTTACGAGTTTGTGGTATTGCTAACTCTAAGAAAATATTATTTAAACCAGAAGGAATAAATTTAAAAAAATGGAAAAGTTTATGGAACCAATGTCACGATGACTTTAAATTAGATATACTCTTTAACTTAGTTAAAGAGGGTGCTCTTATTAATCCGGTTATTATAGATTGTACTGCTAGTCACAAGATTGCTAATCAATACGTAAATTTTATTAATCATGGTTTTCATATCGTAACCGCTAATAAGGAGGCTAATTCTTGCTCTTATAAATACTATAAACTTATCCGACGAATTTGCTTAAAAAAAAATCGAAGATTTTATTATGATACTAATGTAGGATCGGGGTTACCAGTTATAGAAAATTTACAAAATTTGATTAATGCGGGTGATAAACTGATTCGTTTTTGTGGAATACTCTCAGGTTCTCTATCTTTCATATTTGGCAAATTAGAAGTAGGAATAGCTTTTTCAAAAGCTACTTCTATAGCTAGTCAGATGGGTTTGACTGACCCCGATCTTAGAGAAGATCTTTGTTGGAGGGATGTATCGCGTAAATTACTTATATTAGCTCGCGAAGCTGGATATAAATTAGAATTAAGTGATATTAAAATAGAACCTTTACTTCCTGCCAACTTGAATCTCATTGAAAATAGAGCACTCTTTATGTTGCATTTGTGTGTAGTTGATGACTACTTTAGTGCTCGCGTTAGTGAAGCACGGACACAAAATAAGATTTTACGACCTGTAGCTCTCATTGATAAAAATGGTAATTGTACAATTCAGATTGTAGCAGTGGACGACGATAATCCTTTCTCTGAAGTAAAAGAGGGCGAGAATATCTTAGCATTTTATACTAACTATTATCAACCAAGACCGTTAGTATTACGGGGATATGGTGCGGGTACCGATGTTACGGCGGCAGGAGTCTTTGCTGATATATTACGAACTTTGATAGCCACATCCGGATTTTAAGATCCTAAACAAGAGAATTACATTCCATATGAGCTAGATTATTATTTAATTATGATAAATTATCTAATTGAATTTAGATACTTACTCTTTCAGTTGATATTGGAGTCCCTCGGGAGAACCATTTTAGTGTTACGATAAAAGTTAATCTTCTAAGAATTAGACTTGTTTTTTGTATAAAGATAAGCTATATATTTCGCTCAAAAGTTTTAAAATGATATTTTTAAATCTAATAAAAATATTAGACAGTGAAATAGTAATATGGATTATGTTAGATATTGTTTCTTTTGGAGAGAGAAAAATTATATTTATAAAAACTTTGGAACATCTAAGTCAATATAAACATCACAGTTTTTTTTATAAACAAGAGTATCTACGTATAAAGTATTCAAGATCTTCTACCATCTTAGTATTACCTACCAATAACGGACTCCGTTGATGAAGCATGGTAGGTTTTAAATCTAAAATTCTATTTTTTCCATCACTGGCTTTTCCCCCTGCCTGCTCTGCTAATAGAGCAATAGGATTACATTCATAAAGTAATCTCAGTTTTCCATGAGGAAAAACATTGGTACTCGGATAAATATAAATTCCTCCTTTTAAGAGATTACGATGAAAATCTGCTACTAATGAACCAATATAACGTGCCGTATAAGGGCGTTTAGTGACGGGATCTATCTCTTTACAATAATGTAGATATTTTTTTACTCCAACCGTAAAATTTAGATAATTACCTTCATTAATAGAATATATGAAGCTTTCTTCCGGAAATTTTATATCTTCCTGACTTAAAAAGAACACACCTACTGAAGGATCGTAAGTAAAAGCATGAACTCCATTTCCAGTGGTTAATACCATCATAGTTGATGAACCATATACTACATAACCTGCCGCTACTTGTTGAGTACCGGGTTGTAAAAAATCATTCTTTATTACCGGTAATCCGGGTGAAGTAAGTCGGTGATAAATAGAAAAAATCGTGCCTACTGAAATATTAACATCAATGTTAGAAGATCCATCTAAAGGATCTAAAAGTACTATATATTTACCATTTTCTCGACCGTGAAAAATGACAAATTCTTCATCTTCTTCGGACGCTACTCCTGCTACATTACCACCTGCTCTTTTAACTAGAGCTGTTTTAAATTTTTCATTAGCAAATAGATCTAATTTTATTTGAGTTTCTCCATGAACATTTTTCATTCCTGTAATTTCACTAATATCTACTAAGCCTGCTTTATTAATATCTCTATTAATAATTTTGGCACTTAATTTAATAGCCGACATAAGAGCAAGTAATTCACTACAGTCTGGCGAAGAGGATTGTTTTTCAACAATAAATTCTCCTAATGTTTTCATATGAGATATTCCTTTAAGGATATATCATGAATAGGATAAAAATATTTATATGAATATAATAGTTGTGCATTGGAAAAAGATTAAATAATTTTTAATGTTCTCTACCGCTCTTATCATGCTAATATTCAGAGAAAAATAACTTACTCAGATCTATTTCTATGAAATTAGTGCATGATATCTTGATGTTGCTTCATCCCAGTTTACTACATGCCAAAATGCACGAATATAATCTAAACGTTTATTCTGATATTTTAAATAATAAGCATGTTCCCATAGATCTAATCCAATAATAGGTACTCCACTCGTTTCTATAATATTTTTTTCCATTAATGGATTATCCTGATTTGATGTTGATACTACTGTCAGTTTTTCTCCTGTTTTTATTAACCATACCCATCCCGAGCCAAAATGTGCTAAAGCAATATTTTCGAATAACTCTTTAAATGCTATTACTGTACCAAAATTTTGTTCTATAATTAATTTCAAATATCCTTGTAAAATAGTTCCTTTCTTAAGAATGGTCCAGAAAAAACAATGATTTGCATGTCCTCCGGCGTTATTACGTAAAAATGTTCTTTTATCTTCCGGAATATTATCTAAATGCATAATGAGATCATTGACTGACATCAGAGAATATTTTTTAGGTAAATTCTGGAGTACTGTATTAGTATTATTAATATAATTTTGATGATGCTTAGTATGGTGAATTTCCATGGTAAGTTTATCTATATAAGGCTCTAGGGCATCATAAGAATAAGGCAGCCTTGGGAGAGAATAACTCATACTTTGATTTCCTCTACAAATTAAATTATTTATTGTTAACTCTGTTTAGAGAGTAGTGAAAAATTTTAAATATTATAAATCAAAATTTTTATACATAAAATATTCTTTTATAAGACTCAAGAAGATACTTATCTATAATATAATATTAGTGAAAAAACAATAATTATATGAAGTGATCCTTTAACAAGTAAGTACTGACTGTGATTAAGAATCAAATTCTAAAGCCTTTAACATTATCATTATATGGCAAAATTCTTATTGAAGCTTCTGCAGGAACAGGGAAAACATATACTATTAGTATCCTTTATTTACGTTTATTATTAGGATTACGTCAACCAGGATATAAAAGTACTCCCCTTACAGTAGAAGAAATTCTCGTAGTCACTTTTACTGAAGCAGCAACCTTAGAATTAAAAAATATAATTCGTAAAAATATTCACGATCTTCGGCTAGCTTGCGTGTGGCAAAAAAGTGACAATCCCGATCTCATGGGTATATTATCTCAAATAGATGATTTGCGACAAGCTACCGCATTACTATTAATTGCAGAATTGCATATAGAAACTACAGGAGCCATTTATACCATACATAGTTTTTGTCAACGTATGTTATATCTCAATGGAATCAGACCCGGAGGAAACTGGGAAATCACTCAGTTCCTAGAAAATGATTCTTTGATACAAGAATCTATTATGGAGTTTTGGCATCGACATTGTTCAGTCCTTCCTCTTACGATAGCTAAGGAATTAGCGAAGGAATTGGCTGGTCCAGAACAGTTACTTCATACCTTATTACCCTTATTCAGGCAAGATCCACCTCTATTAAAACCAAAATTACTCTTATCTTCCACTTTAACCGAAGAGTATCATAAAATCCTATTCCACATAGAATTGATTAAAAAACAATTGCTTGTGTTATTATCAAATCTTCATCCAGATCAATCTCATTGTCCTTTATTCAAGCATCGTAAAAATCATAACTTTTCTATCTTGTTTCATAAAATATACAAATGGACACAACAAAAGACATATAATTGCTCTTTTCCAAAAGAATTTTTTTTTCTAAGAAAAAAAGTATTATCTGAAAATAATATCGATTTCATTTCTTCGAAACATTTAATTTTGGATCATATAGAAAAATTTTTCTTAAATACAATTTCATTACGAGAATGGATTATAGGTAAAGCTTTCGAAGAATTGCCCTCAGATATAAAAAGAATAAAAAATCGACGCTCTATTTTAACCTTTGATGATTTACTTTACTTTTTAGATGACGCCCTTCATCAATATAATGGTGATTATTTAGCTAAAGATATTCGAGATCATTATCCCGTAGCATTAATTGATGAATTTCAAGATACTGACTACAAACAATATCGTATTTTTAATACTGTCTATAATAATCATTCTGATAAGGCACTAATCCTTATTGGAGATCCAAAACAGGCAATTTATTCTTTTCGAGGTGCAGATGTCTTTACGTATATCCAATCGGTAAATTCTATCACTAAACGTTATAATCTTAACATTAATTGGAGATCTTCATCTACTTTAGTCAAGGGTATTAACCAACTTTTTTCTCAAATAGAAAATCCATTTTTATTACCAAATATTCCTTTTATTCCTGTTCAATCATCGGATAATAATTATCCATTGCGGATAATTGTTAACCAACAAAACCAAGTGCCCTTACGTTTTTGTTTACAACCGGGATTAGCGGTAAATATCAGTGAATATCAGTACTTTATGGCTCGTTATTGTGCTTCAGATATTCTTAAGTGGATAAGGGCGAGTAAAAATCACCAGGTTCAGCTGATAGAGAGCACTAAAACTCGAAATTTTAAAACTTCTGACTTAGTTATTTTAGTACGTAATCGCAATGAAGCTGTAATTATGCAGAATGCTCTATCTTACTTTAAGATAGATTCTATCTATCTTTCAAGTGAAAATAATCTTGATATTTCCCTGGAAAGTTATGAAATACTAGTCATACTGAAAGCGGTATTAATTCCTGAACAATCAAAATGGTTATATGCAGCATTATCAACAAGAATTTTTAATTTAGATATCATCAATCTTAAAAAAAACATTAATCAGAATAATCTTCTTTGGAAAGAATATCTGAATCAATTCAATCGTTATAAAAGAATTTGGATCCAATATGGTATATTGTCAATGTTTCGAGAGATTGTTCATTCATCTTTAATTTCTCATGCATTCTTATTCTCTTCCACCGAGGATAAACCTAGGATTAATAATTATTTTCATATTATTGAATTATTACAAGAAATGTCTTCTAATCTAGATAGCGAATATGCATTAGTACATTGGTTAGAACAACAAATAAATAAATCAAAAAATAAAATTCTTCCATTTTCGGGAAGAAGATCTCTTGAAAATGATAATGATCTTATCAAGATTATTTCCATACATAAATCTAAAGGATTACAATATCCAGTAGTATGGCTGCCTTTTATGGCTTATTTTCGTCAGAACAATCATAGTATATATCATGATCGCCGCACTTTTGAGAAAATTTTTGATTTACGTAATGAAGAAGAAAGTGTACGTTTATCCTACGAAGAACGGCTTGCCGAAGATTTACGATTACTATACGTAGCTTTAACTCGTTCTATTTGGCATTGTAGTATAGGTATAGCGCCCCTGATCAAGGGAACTCGAAGAAAAAGAGAAGGTGGTAATACTGATTTACATCATAGCGCTCTCGGATACTTATTACAACGCGGCAAACCGCAAGATGCACAATATTTAAGATCTATCTTAAATAAGATTCAAAATGAAAATATTGAAGTAGTATATGCAGAAGATATAGATACTACGTACAGTAGTACTACTTTGGCTTCAGATCAGAGAGCAGAACAATTGCAACACTCAGTCATTATAAATCAACATTTGAAGACTTACTGTCATGTTAATAATGTACCTACTTATCATCCTCTAGGTCTAGGAGAAGAATTATTTCCTTATATTGAAAATGAAGGCCATGTGGAAGTGAAGGACACCGATGATAATAATATAGAATTACCTATAATTAAATCTCCTCATACTTTTCCTAGAGGAATTAAGTATAATATTTTTCTGCATAGCTTATTAGAACAACTAGACTTTACTCAAATTACTCATAAATTAACCTTGCAAAAACATCTAGATAATCATGGCATAGATATATCATGGACTCCATTTATCACAAAGTGGATAAATGATATTTTGAATTTTTCGTTAGGGCAGCAAGAAAAATTCAGCCTAAATAAAATTAGCCCCCAAAATAAGCAAAGTTCATGGAAATTTTCATTAAGAATCGACTCTATTCGGAAATTTTCGCAACTAAATCAGTTAATACATTTTTCTGCTCCTTTATCTGCTTGTGGTTCAACACTTTATTTTCAGCCATTTCAGGGCTTGTTAACAGGTCTTATTGATTTGATTGTTAAATGGCAAGATAAATATTATCTGATTGATTATAAAACTCACTGGTTAGGAAAAGATCAATCCTTTTATACTTTCGATATTCTTCAATCCATCATTACTACTAATCATTATGAATGGCGTTCCCATCTGTATACCTTAGCATTACACCGTTATTTAAGAGATCGATTACAACATTATAATTATAATAAAAATTTTGGAGGAGTGTATTATCTTTTTTTGCGAGGAATGGCTACTAATAATACTAATCCTCTTAAGAAGAATGGAATATGGAGACATTTTCCAAAGAGAGAATTAATTCAAACTTTGGATAATTTTTTTAGCACTAAATAAAAATTTAAATTTATCTTCTTGATAAGATTATTGAGTTCTAACTAATTAGCAGAGAAACAGGATTAAGAGATAATTTTAGTAAAAAAGGAGATTTTTTGTTATGATACATTATCGATGTGAAAAAGATTCATTAGGTACGATCAATGTACCTGCCAGTAAATTATGGGGTGCTCAAACGCAACGATCACTTAAATATTTCTGTATTTCGCGCGAAATTATGCCTGATGAGTTAATAAAGACTTTAGCTATAATTAAAAAAGCTAGCGCTGAAGTTAATAGAGATTTAGATTTACTTCCACCTCATTATGCTCAAGCCATTATAATAGCGGCTGATGAAGTTTTAGCGAATAAGCATCAAAATGAATTTCCATTAGTAATTTGGCAAACTGGTTCTGGAACACAGTCCAATATGAATATGAATGAAGTCTTAGCTAATCGAGCTAGCGAAATTTTAGGAGGAGAACGAGGCCTCAAATGTTTAGTACATCCTAATGATGATGTAAATAAAAGTCAAAGTTCAAATGATGTATTCCCTACAGCTATGCATATAGCAGCGTATATAGCTATACGTAATCACTTAATTCCTCAGGTAAAATTATTACATCAAACTTTGAATGATCAAGCTAAAAAAAATAAGAACATTATTAAAATTGGTCGTACTCATTTACAGGATGCTACTCCTATTACTTTAGGACAAGAAATATCGGGATGGGAGTCGATGATAAATAATCATCAGAAATATCTAGAAAATATTTTAGTACCTCTTAGTAAATTAGCTTTAGGAGGAAGTTCGGTAGGAACAGGAATTAATACTCATTGTGAATATGCAAAACGTGTAGCCAGAAAAATCTCTCATTTAACAAAACAACCATTTATTACCGCTGAAAATAAATTTGAAGCTTTAGCTACATGTGATGCAGTAGTACATGCACATGGAGTATTAAAAGGCATAGCAGTTTCATTAATGAAGATTGCTAATGATATACGTTTGTTATCCTCTGGTCCTCGATGTGGTATTGGGGAGATCGTAATTCCTGAAAATGAACCCGGTAGTTCTATAATGCCAGGTAAAATTAATCCTACACAATGTGAAGCGATAACTATGTTATGTTGTCAAGTGATGGGTAACGATGTAGCTTTAAGTATAGGAGGAGCATCCGGACAGCTAGAATTAAATGTTTATAGACCAATGATAATTTATAATTTTCTGCAATCCGTGCGTTTGTTAAGTGATGGCATAGCTAGTTTTAACATCAATTGTATCACAGGCATTAAACCTAATTTAAAAAAAATTAACCTCTTATTAAACGAATCTTTGATGTTAGTTACTGCTCTCACGCCATACATAGGTTATGATAAAGCAGCAGAAATTGCCACTAAAGCACACCGAGAAAATTTAACCTTAAAAGAATCTGCTATGCAATTAGGATATCTCACTGCAGTTGATTTCGATTGTTTAATAAGACCGGAAAAGATGGTATATCCAACATTAATTTAAGGCCATTCATTTAGATATAGATCATTATTTCCTTATAGGGAAAGTTATAATATATAATGATATTAAAGTTAAAAATATTAAAATAATTAAATTTTTGATATTGACTGTTGTAATAATATTTGGCAGAAGGAATAATTATTGATTATTAATTTTTAATAGTGTTTTTTAAAGCAAAAAAAGGATGATATCCATTCATAATCTCTACAATTAGTTGTAATAAAATAAAGTTCGTACTTCATGATTGCATCATCTTGACTTTTACGCCCTTTTTACAAGCAATACTAGTTATTTATACAATTTAATATATCTAGGTAAAATTTTATTAATTCACTTCTACTTCTCAACATCTTATTCGGATAACCCATTCATTCATCGGTCTTATTTTTTGACATTAGACTAAATTAATACTTTTTTATGCTGTTATAATTGCTTATATTCTTCCTCAATTAATAATTTCTATATATTAACGGAGGCAGTTGAATAAAGTGGAAGGGACCTAAATTTCATCTCCTTTATCTTACCCTACACATCTAATCGATAAGGATTAAGGAATATGTAGAGAGGATGATGCTAGCCTATAAATAATACTAGGATCATTATTAATGATATGATACTTAATCTAGATTACAGATCTGTGAGTTTTGGATGCAGAAGAAAAGGACCTATCTCGGTAAATAAAAATGTAAACAATGACATTCTATTTTGTTACTGATTATTCATTGTCCCATCCCATAATAAGCTTATCAGTCATAATTGAGTTTTTAATAGAATTAGTTACCCTTCGATATGTCAGAAGACAGTCTCTAATGTGATTTTTTTTAAAAAAATATTATTTAATATCTTTAAATAAGAAAATTAATTAATCAATATTATTAAAATAACTTATAAAATCTGAATCGTGTATTTGTGCTATTGCAAGATGAGATTATAATCCAGATAAATAATTTATTTTTAGAAACAAAGATATAAGGTCAATATTTTTATAAAAGGTTCTATTTTAGAACCTTTTTATCTGCTTTATTAATACGTTCTTTTCAGAGGAGAAAAATAAGAGTTAATCCCAGAAGATATAAGTTCTTTATCTCAATTAGATCTTACAGTGGAAGTAAGAAATATTACTAATAGATAGTATTTTTTTCATTTCTGTTACTAACCAATCATGGTTAGTGAATATACATTTTATATCCGTATGCTATCTATAAAAAATAGAAAAATCTATTTCGAAAAATATGGAATATATTTAAGTGATAATGATTATCATTTGTCTACCAGGAGTACCAAATGTCTAAAAAGTTTTTTTAGATTTTTTCGCATCTCATTTCATGCTTTTAATATAGTGTTAGCTAGTAATAATATTACAACTAACATGAACGTTCTATTTTAGCATTAGAATGAATTCTGATATTTTTTACTTTCATTATGGGAGTTATTATTAAGATTAATAGCTGTTATACTAAAACCTCTATCTACATGCAAAATTTCTCCCGTGATTCCCGCGGATAAATGGGAACATAGAAAAACAGCTGCGTTTCCAATCTCTTCTATCCTTAATTCTCCTGATCGGAGAGGAGATACTGTTTCATGATAAGTTTTCAGCTTTCTGAAGTTCTTAATTCCAGAAGATGCTAGGGTTAAAATTGGACCTGCTGAAATAGCGTTCACCCGCACTCCTAATTTACCAAAAGAGTGGGCCATATAACGGACATTAGCCTCTAATGAGGCTTTTGCTACTCCCATAACATTGTAATGGGTAACAGTACGTTCTGCACCTACATAAGAAATAGTTATAAGAGCTGCAGTTTGATTAAGCATATGACGACAAGCTTGAGCTAAAGCTACAAAACTATAAGAACTAATTTCATGAGCTATATGAAAACTTTTTCGTGTTATACAATCTATATAATTACCACTAAATTGATTAGAAGGTGCATAACAAATGGAATGTACTAAGCCATCAAATTTTGGCCATATTGTTGATAACTCAGAAAAAAGATCTTTGATATTAGAATCTTGGGTTACATCACATGGTAAGACAATTGTTGATTTAAATTGATTCGCTATTTTTTTTACTCTATTTTTAAATTGTTTATTTTGATAGGTAAAAGCTAATTCGGCCCCATACCTCTGTAGAGAACGAGCTATCCCAAAAGCAATAGAATGATGGTTAGCTACTCCGGTTATCAAAAATTTTTTTTCCGAAAGTAAATTCATATATCCTACTATCCTAAGAGGTAGATTATTCTACTGAATAAATGTATCGAATGGTTCATTAATAGTAATTAAATGCGCATTACCACCTGCTGCGGTAGTATTAATACTGACAGATCGTTCTAATAGTAATCTTTCTAAAAAAATCCGACTATCACCACTAGTATATCCATAAACTGGAATGATCTGTTGATTTATACTCGCTATTTTTACACAAACTTCACACATTTGTTTAAGATCGCCATGATAAAGTACTGTATCAAATTGAATAATGGGGCTAAAAATATTTCTAGTAAAATTAATTATATTTTTTATTTCTTGAGGAAGAGCTTGATATATTCTTTGATGAATTTCATCTTGAAGCCACACCACTCTACCTCCAGTACTAGTCACGGCCGCTAATTGAATAAATATATCCTGTTTATTGGAGGCTAAACATAATATTCCTTTACGAGGTAATAGAGAGTATGTATTCTCCTCTCCAGTAGGTCCGGGGAGTAATACAGTCGTTCCCCATTGAGATAATTTTTCAAATTTTTGATAAATTTGAGCTAAAGAACTCACATTAGTAGTGATCCAGGATTTAAAAATTTGCTGTGAATAAAATAAATGTGACTTTGGGCTCTTAATCAAAGAGGAATGTTGTTTCTTATAATCTGCTATTTGTAAAGATACAGCATCTTCAGGATAAGTAGAAAGAAGACGATATAAATATAAAGGTCCTCCGGCCTTAGGTCCAGTACCTGAAAGTCCTTGTCCTCCAAATGGTTGGAGTCCTACTACAGCACCTACCATATTACGGTTAATATATAAATTTCCAATGTTTGCATGTGCACTAACTTTAGTAATAGTATCATCAATACGTGTATGTAGACCTAGAGTCAAACCATATCCAGTATCATTTATACTACTTATGATATTAGGTAGGCTATAACGATTAAAACGAACTATATGTAATACAGGACCAAAAATTTCTGATTTTAATTCATTTATACTATTTATTTCTATCAAGGTAGGAGGTATAAAATATCCAAGATTTGTGCTGCAATCGGAACTTCTTCCTAAAGAACTCTGGAAAATTTTATATTTTCTAGAGCGCATGGTATTAATATAAGATTCAATATTATTTTTAGCGGTTCTAGTTATTACGGGACCAATATCAGTTTCAAGCTGATCAGGCGAGCCAAGGAGGTATTCTTTCATTGCACCTTGAAGCATATTTATAGTATACTCAGCTACGTCTTCTTGAATACAAAGTAAACGTAATGCTGAACACCTTTGTCCAGCACTATCAAAAGCAGAATGAATTATATCTAATACCACTTGTTCGGTCAGCGCCGAAGAATCTACAATCATAGCATTAATTCCACCTGTTTCAGCTATTAATGGAATTGGTCTATTATATGTATCAACTCTCCCGGAAATTATTTTTTGTATCGAGGTGGCCACTACTGTAGATCCAGTAAACATAATACCTCGTACTCGGCTATCTCTAATTAAATGAGAACCTACTTTACTACCTCTTCCAATTATAAGTTGTAACACATTTTTCGGTACACCAGCTTGATACATAATCTTGACTACTTGGGCTGCAATCAAAGGTGTTTGTTCGGCAGGTTTTGCTAACACACTATTACCGACCGCTAAAGCAGCAGCAATTTGACCAGTAAAAATAGCTAATGGAAAGTTCCATGGACTAATACAAACTACTATTCCAAGTGGAATATAGAAATGATCAAATTTATTACGTATCTGACTCGAATAGTAACGAAGAAAATCCACCCCTTCGCGTACTTCTGCAATAGCATTACTGTAAGTTTTACCTGCTTCGCGAATCAGAATACTTATCAATAACGGCATTTGTTTTTCCATGATATTAGCTGCATCGTCTAATATAGTCGCTCTTTTTTCAACAGAGTTTGTACTCCACCATTTATGCCATGATTGTTCAGCTTCTGTTAGTGCTAAATTAACTTCATGTTCATTAGCTTCACGTACATATCCTACAATATCAGTAATATTAGCCGGATTGATAATAATCCGATCCTCTTTTTTATTATCCGTGAAATATGATGCTGCATGTAACAGAGGTTCTGCATACCAGCTAATGCGTCCAAGGGATAATAAATTATCTCCTAACCTTGCTAACTGGTGTTGATTATTTAAATCTAATCCTCTGGAATTAATACGATTTTTTCCATACAAAAATCTAGGAAGTGGTATTCTAGGATGTGACGCACCTAGTATTCCTTCGCTTCGTGATATTTTTTCGACTATATCAACAGGATCATCTATTAAGTGGTTAATTGAAACTTCTCGATTTGCTAACTTATTGACAAAGGAAGTATTAGCTCCGTTTTCTAATAAACGTCTTACTAAATACGCAAGTAACTTTTCATAACTACCTACCGGCGCATATATTCTACATGGTCTATTTAAACCACCTTGGGAAATGTTTCCTACTACTTGGTCATATAATTTTTCACACATTCCATGCAAACCTTGAAATTCATATTGTCCAGGATAGTAGTTTGAACCTGCTAAATGATAAATTGTTGCCATAGTCTGTGCATTATGAGTCGCAAATTGTGGGTAAATAAACTTGGGAACCGATAATAATTTACGGGCACACGCTATATAGGAAATATCAGTATAAGCTTTACGAGTATAGACTGGGTAATCTTCATAACCTTCTATCTGACTCCATTTTATTTCACTATCCCAATAAGCACCTTTTACTAAACGTATCATCATACGATGATTACTACGATGAGCTAAATCAATGATATGATCAATGACAAATGGACATCTCTTTTGATATGATTGAATTACAAAACCAATTCCATTCCACTTCGCTAATTCTGGCTCAAAACATAGTTTTTCTAACAAATCCACTGATAATTCTAATCGCTCTGCTTCTTCGGCATCAATATTAATACCTATGTCATATTGTTTAGCCAATAACATTAAAGATTTTAATAATGGATAGAGTTCCTGCATAACGCGTTCACGTTGTCTATAATTATATCTTGGATGTAATGCAGAGAGTTTAATTGAAATACCCGGACCTTCATAAATTCCTCTATTATTAGAGAACCGACCAATTTTTTCAATGGCTTCTTGATAAGCTAAAAAATATGATTGAGCATCTTGAGATGTCAGAGCTGCTTCTCCTAACATATCGTAGGAATATCTAAAGCCTTTCGATTCTAGATCTATTGAATACGAGAGTGCTTTCGAGATAGTTTCTCCTATTACAAATTGTTTTCCAATCAATCTAATAGCCAAATCTATAATTTTTCTAATCAGAGGTTCACTACATTTACGTAAAATAGTATGTAAGACAGATAATAATTTATTATCCCTAATGCTCTCTTTCTCTAGTAACTTACCAGTTAGTAATAAACCCCAAGTAGCCGCATTGACAAATAAGGAAGAACTAGCACCGAGATGTAATTTCCATTTACCTTGAGTAATCTTATCTCTGATAAGAGCATTACGTGTATATGAGTCAGGTATTCGCAGAAGTGCTTCTGCTAAGCACATTAGTGCTACTCCTTCTTCGGAAGAAAGGGAGTATTCTTGTAATAACTGTTGAATAGAATTTCTTTGTCCCGATTTATTATGTTGATCACGTACATTTTCTACTAATATATAAGCTAATTGTTTAATTTTCTTTTTAAGTTCTGAATCAAGACGTGCTTGTTCAAGTAATATAGGAATAGCTTGAGTTTCGGGTATTCTCCAGGCATCAGTTATTGCTTTTCTACTATTGGACTGGGACATTAATTTGCTAGAAAAATTACTAAAAGGAAAATATTTTTCTTCCAGCGTATCATCTTTTCCTATTATATCTAAAATGTGTGAAAATGATTCCAACAATATCTTTCCTTTTTTTGTTATAAAACATTATATAATGAGATATACTCATCGGTAGTCAATTTAATCATAACTAAGTCTAGTTATTTTACCATAAAATCTTCTCTCTAAGAGAACAGATTCATTAATCTCTCCTAAATTCATCTAATTATATAGATTATTTAAAGAATTTCTACTTATTAGACAATTTTTACTTGATAAGTAATGAATTTACGTTATAAATTAAGTTATAAAGATTAATATAAAATTATTAAAGATTATTTTATTAGTTTTTCAACATAGGATCAATAACTTGAGTAAGAAAAATAAATACTTTTAAATCTAAAATTTTTATATTTAGAAAATATTTCAATTTTTAGTTATCGATTTTCTCCTAGATAAGAACAATTCATGAAGATGATTAAGTCAGTTAGTAAATTAGGACTAAAATTAGGGTCCCTTAGAAAATGAAAATAATAATGGAGATTATTAATGATCATAAGTAAATCAATGTTATTAACTTTTTTAATTTATATTATGATCATTACTGCTATTGGTTTTATAGCATGGAAGTCCACGAAAAATTTCGAAGACTATATTTTAGGAGGACGAAAACTAGGAGCTTTAGTGACTGCTTTAGCTGCCGGAGCATCGGATATGAGTGGATGGTTATTAATGGGACTTCCCGGAGCGGTTTTAATATCCGGAATATCAGAAAGTTGGATAGCAATTGGTCTAGCTATAGGTGCATATCTTAATTGGAAATTAGTAGCGAGCAGATTACTCATTTATACTAAACATAATAATAATGCAATTACTTTACCCGATTATTTTACTTATCGTTTTGAGGATAAAGAACAAATATTACGATTAACTTCTGCATTAATAATCCTAATATTTTTTACAATATATTGTGCTTCAGGAATAGTAGCGGGCGCACGACTTTTGGAAACTACTTTTTGCATAAATTATTTTATTTCTCTTTTCTTGGCAGCTTCTACCACTATTATTTATACTTTTATGGGAGGATTTTTAGCTATAAGTTGGACTGCTACGATCCAAGCGAGTCTCATAATGTTTGCATTAATTTTCACTCCCATTATCTTAATAAGAAATAATGGAGGAATTTTTTCCTCTATCCATACCATAGCAATGAAAAATATTGATCAACTTAATATGATACATGGTCTCAGTAGTATAGCTATTATATCATTACTTAGTTGGGGTCTCGGATACTTCGGCCAACCTCATATTCTAGCACGTTTTATGGCAGCGGATTCTCCATCTACTATTAGAAATGCTCGGCGGATAAGCATGATATGGATGATTTTATGCTTAAGTGGAGCCATTTCCCTTGGTTTTTTTGCTATTGCTTTTTTTCAACAACATCCAGATATCTCTCCGGAAGTTTTAGAAAATAGTGAAAGAGTATTTATAGAATTAACACGATTGCTATTTCATCCATGGATTGCTGGCATTATATTAGCAGCAATTTTATCGGCAGTCATGTCTACACTTAGTGGTCAGTTATTAGTATGTGCTAGTGCTTTAACCAAAGATATATATAAATCATTTTTCAGAAAAGATGCCAGTCACTCTGAAATGATTTGGGTCGGTCGACTCATGGTATTATTAGTATCAGTAATTTCTATTATTCTGGCTTTTAATCCCACTCATCGTGTATTGGGATTAGTAAGTTATGCTTGGGCTGGTTTAGGGGCATCTTTTGGTCCAGTAGTATTATTGTCAGTCAGATGGTCACGGATGACTCGTAATGGTGCTCTAGCCGGGATGCTTATAGGTACCACTACTGTAGTAGTGTGGAAGCACTATTCTTGGTTAGGAATATATGAAATTATTCCGGGATTTATATTAGCAAGCATTGCTATTTTAGTGGTGAGCTTATTAGATTGTCAGCCTTCTTCTAAGAAGAAACACATATTTATAAAAACTTAATCTATCTCAAGATGAATATCCTAATTCACTAGAAATAAAGATTTCTCTCCTAGTTGAGGAGTTCTAAAAACTATAACGGTGAGAGAGGGATTCGAACCCTCGATACGCAATTTACGTATACATGCTTTCCAGGCATGCTCCTTTATCCTCTCGGACACCTCACCACCAAAGTTTAATAAAAATTTTGAAGATTTTATATTCAAAAGGTAGTTACATTCTCTCTATAGTTGCAATACCTAACGTATCTAATCCTTGTTGTAAAGTTCTAAATAATAAAATTACTAATTTTAATCTACTTTTACGTAGGGACTCATCTGATAAGTTAAGAATAGGACAATGTTCATAAAAATGTGAAAATAAATTTGCTAAATTATAAAGATAATTACACATGAGATGTGGAAGTCCAGACCCAGCTACTTTATTTAGAGTTTCCTCGAATTGTAGCAACCGTACTCCTAAAAGAAATTCCACTTTATTGAAAAAGTGGATACTTATATTAGTTAAGCTTTCTTCTGGAATTTGAGCTTTACGAAATAGAGATATAGCTCGAGTGTATGCATATTGTATGTAGGGAGCAGTATTTCCCTCGAAGGATAACATTTGCTCCCAATCAAAGACATAATTAGTCAGGCGATTTTTAGACAAATCTGCATACTTAAGAGCACCAATGCCAATAATATTAGCAATTTTAAGTTGTTCTTCTGAGGAAAGAAAAGAAGTTTTAGCTTGGACTAAATCCAAGGCTCTTGATATTGCTTCATCTAATAAAGATGATAATTTAATAATTTTTCCTTTTCTAGTTTGAAAAGGTTTTTTATCTTTCGTTAACATCATACCAAACATGTGATGTTCTAATGAAACTGTGGACGGCACATATCCAGCTTTACGCACTATAGACCATACTTGCATTAAGTGTTGATTTTGACGAGAATCTATATAGTAAATAATTCGATCTGCATGTAAATGTTCGTAACGAAATTTTATACAGGCAATATCCGTAGTGGTGTATAAATATCCCCCATCTTTTTTTTGGATGATAACTCCCATGGAATTGCCATTTTTATTTCTGAATTCCGGGAGAAAAACTACCGTAGCACCATTACTATTGACTGCTAGTCCTTTAGATTTCAGATCCGTCACGATACTAGGTAACATACTATTATATATGCTTTCACCCATTACATCACGAGTAGTAAGACTGACATTAAGTCTCTTATAGATATTCTGATTTTCAGATATAGTAATATTTACGATTTTTTTCCACCAGGCCAGACATTCTGAATTTCCTTGTTGTAACTTTACTACATAATGTCTAGCTAACTCTGCAAACACAGTATCTGTTTCATAATGATGTTTAGCTTCACAATAAAAAGATTCTAGATGATCTAGATCTAGATCATCATGATCATGATAATTTTTTGTTTTTAACAAAGCAATTAACATTCCAAATTGTAATCCCCAATCACCTATATGATTAGCACGAATAACATTATGACCTAAGAAAGATAAGGTCCGCACGGTAGCATCTCCAATTATAGTTGAACGAAGATGACCTACATGCATTTCTTTTGCTACATTTGGTCCTGAGTAATCAATTACTACTGTTTGTGGTTTTTTAACCGGTAAAATACCGAGTCGGGAAGATAAAAGCATCTTATCTAAGAGATGAGCTATCCAGGAAATATTCAAATAAATATTTATATAGCCCATTTTGGAAATTTCTATTTTTTTAGCAAAAAACGTCATCTGTAAGTTTGAAACAATTTGGTTGGCTATCTCCTCTGGTAATTTATGTAAAGATTTGGCGAGAGATATAACATTAACCTGATAATCTCCAAAGTGGGATTTAGTAGCAGGAATGACTTGAATTTTATGTTCTTTAGGTATTCCTGATGATATCAGGGCCCTACGAATTTGATCAGCAATAAATATTTGAAGATTCATGAAGTTTAACTATTTTAGAGGTATATTACTTGTTGACGATCCAGGTAGTTAAATACTAATTATTTTTTTGCTAAAATAATAGCACGTAATGGAGCAGGATATCCCTCCACAGTTTTAGAGTTATCTTGGGGATCAAGAAAATCCGATAAAGAGTAAATATTGGCCCATTTAGTGCGTCGTTGTTCGTTCACAGTAGTAATTTGTAAATCTACCACGCGAATATTTTTGAATCCACACCGATGTAACCAGATTTTAATAGTTTTAGGAGAAGGAATAAACCAAACATTACGCATATTTGCATATCTATCTACTGGAAATAACACCTGAGGTATATCGTTGGGTAAAACTAGAGTTTCTAATATTAATTCTCCTCCAGCAGTTAATTGATTTTTTAGGTTGTGGAGATGATCTAAAGGAGATCTTCGATGATATAAAATACCCATTGAAAAAACAGTATCAAAAACAGCAAGTGGAGGTAACTGATCAATCTCAATTGGTAAGAGATGAACGAACTTTTTATTACCTATTAACTTTTTAATGGCTTCAAACTGAAAATAAAATAATTTACTAGGATCTATGCCGACTGCTAATTTAGCCCCTGCACCTAGCGTCCGCCATAGATAATAACCGTTTCCACAACCCACATCTAGAACCATGCGATTATTAAGTGAAGATATATGTTTAAAGAGACGATTCCATTTAAAATCTGAACGCCATTCCGAATCAATGTTTATACCATAAAGATAAAATGGTCCTTTTCGCCAAGGCGTTAAATGCTTGAGAAGATTTTCTATTTTATTTCGTTGATCTGGATTTATTAATTGACTGCTGGCACTAATACCTTCTTTTAAATTTAATTTTTCAGGGATTATTAAGGGTAATTTTTGTACACTATTGGACCATTTTTTTACTATTCCAGGATATTTTTGCCGCTGAAATGATGCTAGTAAAGCAGGTAATGTTTCTAACCATCTATTAAGTAATGGGGAGCAGATAATATCCTGAAAAAAAGATGTAAAATTTATCATTGTACTTTATTTAATATTTCAGAGCGATTAAAGATCCAAAGTTCAAATATTGAAACCATAGTTCTACATGTGTAAAACCAATAGAAAAAAGTATTTTTTTATGATTTTCTATACTTTCCGTCAGCAACACCCTTTCGATAATTTGTCTTTTTTGATTAATTTCTAATCGACTATAACCATTATCCAGCTTGAAGTTATGATGCATCTCAAAGAAAAGTGTCTGAATTTCATGATCATCAAAATGAAATTTTTCTGACAGAATCAATACTCCTCCGGTTTTGAGTCCTCTATAAATAGATTTTAAAATCTGCTGACGTTTTCCCAGAGATAAAAACTGGAAAGTAAAATTCAATACTACCATTGAAGCATTAACAATGGTAACATCACATATATCGGCTTCAATAATATGAATTGTATTATCATAAGTAATTACCTGTTGTAAATTTTTTTTACAGTGAGCAATCATGGCAGGTGAATTGTCAATAGCAATGAGGGTACAATCAGTAGCTTTTAGGTTTTTTATAATAGAAGACGTTACACTCCCGTAAGAACATCCTAAATCATAAATATATGTATGAGAAGGAACAAAGTATTGAGAAAATTTTCCTATCATAGAAGTTATGATAGAATAACCGGGCACTGAACGAGTAATCATATCTGGAAAAACATCAGCCACCTGTTGATCAAATTGCCACTGATTAAGATGTAACAGAGGTAATGAAAATATTTTATCTTGACGATAGGACATAAAATTTTGTTCCTTAAATATAACTTTATTTTTAAAAATAGGGAGTAGTTATTATTAATAATTTTTATTAAATCTTATTTAAGTATAATAGGACTTATTATACAAATACAGATTTTATCTCTCTTACTAGAAAGTAAGAAAATATATAATAAATTTTAAAATATATCTAATTGTAGAGAAAGGAAATTATTTATGCGTACTAAATATTGCGGTCAGCTAAGTATTGCCCATGTTAAACATAAAGTGACTTTATGTGGATGGGTAGATCGTATTCGTAATTTAGGACAATTAATATTTATTGATTTACGTGATTCTAAAGGTAGAGTTCAGATTTTTTTTGATCAAGAATTGAAAGATATTTTTGAACAAGCCTGCCACTTACGATTAGAGTTCTGTATTCAAGTACAAGGTATAGTACGTATTCGTAAAAATTTTAATAATAAAATGGCCACTGGAGCTATAGAAGTTAAAGCAACTTATCTAAGAATTATAAATTCATCAGAACCCTTACCGATTGATCTCCAGAGAATAAATAGTGAAGAAATGCGCTTAAAATATCGTTATCTTGACTTGCGAAGAGATGAAATTAGACAACGTCTAAAAATAAGAGCGGACACTAGTACTATAATAAGAAATTTTCTTAATCATAAAGAATTTATGGAAATAGAAACTCCTATATTAACTCGGGGAACCCCAGAAGGGGCCAGAGATTATATAGTACCAAGTAGAGTACATCCCGGAAAATATTATGCTTTACCTCAGTCTCCCCAATTATTTAAGCAATTGTTAATGATTTCTGGAGTTGATCGTTATTATCAAATAGCGAAGTGCTTTCGTGATGAAGATCTAAGAATTGATCGACAACCGGAATTTACTCAAATTGATATAGAAACATCTTTTATGTCTGCCACAAAATTAAGATCCTTGATAGAAAAAATGATCTGTAAAATTTGGAGACAAATAAAAGGAATAAATTTAGCACACTTTCCAGTGATTAGTTTAAGTGAAGCTCTAAACCGGTTTGGTACTGATAAACCAGATTTACGTAATCCTTTAGAATTATTAGATTTTTCTGAGATATTATCAAATAATATTTGCTGTAATAATATTACTAATAATCACTTAAATAGAGTACGAGGTCTTAAAATTCCAAAGGAGACTAAAATTAGTAAAAAGCAAATGGAATGTTATAAAAAACATTGTATAAAAAATTATTCAAAAGTCCAATGTGAATGGATACCAAGCTCTTCTTTAGAAAAAAGAAATAGTCTGAAAAATAGCAGTCAACAATGTATGATTTTCACAGAGGTAATAGAAACTATCTTAAACCGGATAGAGCTTAGTGAAGGTGATGTAATCTTTATATGTGTAGGAGTCAATAAAGAAATTTTAAATCTCTTAGCTGAGATGCGGGTAAAAATCTGGCAAGACTGCAGTCTAACCAGAGAAGAGACTTGGTCTCCTGTTTGGATAGTAGACTTTCCTATGTTTATTCAAGATGAAAGCGGTAAGCTTACTTCTGAACATCATCCATTTTCTTCACCTTCTCAGCAGGTTACTCCAGAAGAATTAATAAAAAATCCTCTCAGTACGTTAGCTAATACGTATGATCTAGTGATTAATGGATATGAGATTGGAAGTGGTTCTGTACGTATCAATTCTTTAAAGATGCAACAAACAGTTTTTTCGTTACTAGGAATGTCTACAGAAGAACAAAATAACCAGTTTGGTTTTTTTCTCGAAGCACTAAAATACGGTACTCCTCCACATGCAGGAATAGCATTAGGATTAGATCGAATTGTTATGTTACTTACAGGAAGCAAAAATCTACGAGAAGTTATTGCTTTTCCTAAAACTACTACTGCCTCATGTTTAATGACCAGTACGCCTAATTACAATTATCACTAATAATTGATTTATTAATGACTTATTTCTCTTCTAGAAGAAAAATATTATTAATTCATGCTAAATCCTCTTGGAGAATAAAATGTCTGGTCATAGTAAATGGGCTAATACTAAACATCGAAAAGCTACACAAGATTCAAAACGTGAAAAAATTTTTACTAAAATTATTAGAGAGATTATTTCGGCAACTAAACTAGGAGGTAGTAATCCCATGTCTAATAACCGTTTAAAAACTGCCATAGATAAAGCTATCGCCAAAAATATGACTCGGGATACTATTACACGTGCTATTAGTCGGGGAAGCGGCACTCAAGAAGAGGAGAAAGATTTAAATCCTATAATCTATGAAGGATATGGTCCAGGAGGTACTGCAATTCTGATTAAATGCTTAACTAATAATCGTAATAGAACTATTTCAGAATTAAGAAGGATTTTTTTGAAAAATGAGGGTACTTTAGTTCCTCCGCGTTCCATATCTTATCTGTTTCGAAAACAAGCAATTCTCACTTATATTGATGAGCATAATAAAGACACTCTGCTTAATATAGCATTGCAATTTGGTGCGGAGGATATTATAAGTAGACAACATGATAATAAGATAGATATCTTTATGGAACCGAAATTATTGAGTATTATCACTTCAGCTTTGGAAGCTACTGGCTTTTCGCCCGAATCATCAGATATCAAGATGATACCGAAAATTAAAGTAAAGATTTCTTTACTCATAGCGAATAAATTGATCAATTTAATTCATTTACTTGAAATTATTGCAGATGTACAAGAAATTTATCATAATGCAGATTTCGATGATCATTCTGAAAATATAATTCAGGATGAATAAATACAGAATGATAACTATTTTAGGCATAGATCCCGGCTCACGAGTAACCGGATATGGTGTAATTATAAAAAAAGGCAACATTATTCACTATCTTGATAGTGGTTGTATTCATAGTAATGAGGCAGTATTTGCTAGTCGTTTAAAATTGATTTATTTAGGAGTGAGTAAAATTATAACTAAATTTAATCCTAATGTATTAGCAATAGAACAAGTATTTATTGCTAAAAATGCTAATTCGGCATTAAAATTAGGACATGCTAGGGGAGCAGCCATGGTGTCTGCTGTTAATCATCATTTACCCATATTTGAATATGCAGCTAAAAAAGTCAAAAAAACAGTTGTAGGAACGGGGGAAGCTGGTAAACACCAAGTACAGCATATGGTACGTTTTTTGTTGAAATTATCATTTACTCCTCCTACCGATGCAGCTGATGCTTTAGCTATAGCCATCACGCATTGTCATATGTGTGTAAAATAAGTCCCCTATTGTTAGGTCTGCTAGACATAAGATAATATTTATTATGTCAGCTAATTAATTTTTTATAAAAAAAATATTTTGAAAATTTCAAGGAAATTAAAGTGATAGGACGTTTAAGAGGAATTATAATTGAGAAATTACCTCCTCAAATTTTACTTGAAGTAAATGGAGTAGGTTATGAAGTGAGTATGCCCATGACTTGTTTTTATAGTCTTCCTGAATTAAATGTTGAAGTTATTCTTCTTACACATTTTATAGTACGGGAAGATATAAATTTATTATTTGGATTTAATCATCCACAAGAAAGAACATTATTTCGAGAGTTAATTAAGGTTAATGGGATAGGCCCAAAATTAGCATTATCAATCCTATCAGGGATGTCTTCATCACAATTTATCGCCGCTATTAAAAATAAACAAATTAGTATTCTAGAGAAGTTACCAGGAATAGGCAAGAAAACTGCGGAACGTTTAGTAATTGAAATGAAAGATCGGTTAACAGAAAAATATAATAATTTTTTTAATGATATAAGTAATCATATTTTAACTCCTAAATATGAGAATGAAAATACTTTGTCCACATATAGAAATATTGAAAATGAAGCTATTGCAGCATTAATATCACTTGGATATAAGCCTCAAGATGCAAAACGTATAATTAATATTGTCTATAAGGAGCATACTTATGCAGATTGTGAAACCCTCATTCGGGAAGCCCTTCGAACATTTTTATAATTAATAAAATTTTATGAGCAAAATTTCTCGTATTACCTCTCCCGAGACGATAATTTCAGATAATAGTTCTCTGAAAAACAATATTTCTCAACGTATGATTCGTCCGAAAACCTTAAAAGAATATATAGGACAAACAAAAGTAAGAGAACAAATGGATATATTTATTAAGGCGGCTAAAATGCGTTCGGCAGCTTTAGACCATTTGCTGATTTTTGGTCCTCCGGGATTAGGAAAAACTACTTTAGCTAATGTGGTTGCTAATGAAATGGCAGTTAATTTGCGTACTACTTCAGGACCAATCTTAGAAAAAGCTGGGGATTTAGCTGCACTTTTAACTAATCTTGATGCTCAAGATATTTTATTTATTGATGAAATTCATCGGTTGTCTCCGGTAGTAGAAGAAATACTTTATCCGGCTATGGAAGATTATCAATTAGATATCCTAATAGGCGAAGGTCCTGGTGCACGCTCTCTAAAACTCGATTTACCTCCATTCACTTTAATTGGTGCTACTACTAAAGCAGGATCGTTAACATCTCCTCTGCGAGATCGATTTGGTATTATCCAAAGACTAGAATTTTATGAAATGAATGATTTGCAAAAAATTATCCATCGAAGTGCAGAATTGTTAGGAGTCAATATTAGTAAGGAAGGAATAAACGAAATAGCTAGACGGTCCCGTGGTACCCCTAGGATTGCTAACAGATTATTACGTAGAGTAAGAGATTTCGCCGATGTATATGCTAAAGGTTACTTAACAAGTGAGGTGACCATAAAAGCTTTAGATATATTAAATGTCGATACGGCAGGATTTGACTATCTAGATCGAAAATTACTATGCACTATTATGGAAAAATTTAGTGGAGGACCAGTAGGAATTGAGAATCTGGCGGCATCTATTGGGGAAGAAAAACATACTATTGAAGATGTCTTAGAACCTTTTTTAATTCAACAAGGATACCTCAAGCGTACAGCGAGAGGTAGAATGGCTACACATCAAACTTATAACCATTTTGGAATTAGTAGAAATGTATAATTTTTTTATTTAACCGGATTTTTATTATAAAAATAATAATAAAAAGTATGGTAGTTTTGACCAAATAGTTGGTCCCGGTGGTAGTTCGGAAAAAAATGTAACTTACCCGAGGCAATACCTACAATAATAGCTATTATTTGTTCTAGATAACGAGATAACAGTTGAGCAGCAGCCGAAATAATTAGCAGAGATATAAAATATTGACCATTAAAATTCTTATCAAAGAAAGTAAAATAGTAATAATTAATCTGCTATAGCAAGGATCAATATTCCACCACAAACTTCCTGCTCGTCTGAAATATGTGCTAATATTACCCAAAATAAGACATTTTGTTTCATCTGCTAAAAGATCCTAACCGACCCAATCGTATCTCAATAAAACTACCCGCTATCAAGCTGAAGAAAATTAATTTGTTCATTTTATAAAAAGTAACAGTTTGATGATTATGGTGATAAATTACTCAGTTAGGAGCAGCAGAATAACCCAAAATAGCAATAAATTACGAATTTGTAGAAACATTTTTTGGTGTGCCTAAACAGCACATATGGTGATTCAAACATAATACTTCATTCTTATGAGAAAGAACTAGATATAGATCATGTGATACTATTCACCACAGTATAACTGATATCTTAATCGCTCAATTAGATCCTATAAGGATCTTTGTTCATTAACATCTCATCCTTGAGTTGGTTCGTCTCAAATTCCTAATTTAGGATTGTTTATTAAAGCACCTGCCAGTAATATGCGTTGTATTTCTCCTCAAGAAGGTAATATTTATATTGAACGATGGTTATGTGATGCAAAACAGTGGGAGAATATTTTTCTTTCTCTTGATCAGTCAAGCGATTTTTTGCAATTAAAGATAAAAGTAAAAATAAATTATATTGTATCGATTTTATAATAAGTAGGAGAAAAAATTAATTGCACATCCTCTTCCCAATCTATCTGAAGGATAAATGAATCCTAATAGTACGCGTACTAGGGTAGTTTTACCAGTTCCATTAGGTCCTATTAATAGGATAATTGCCCCGCCTTTAATTTAAAGGCAATAAAGAATGTGGTGATTACCTATCGTAACAGAAATTATCTTCAGTTGAAGCAAGAAAATTCATAATATGAATGAAATTACCTTATATATAACTATAGAGTTTTTTTATCTTTTATTTATGTGGATAATATTTACTATTTATGAGTCAATATAAATATTGAAGTGAGTAATTACTCATATACTAACTATTGTTGTACTTCTATTGTAGGCAAGAAGAAACTAAGAATGATTCTACAATAATTAATTTTTTCTTAAAAATGTTTAACTAATATTGACCTTTAATTTATCTGTAGAAAGAGGTGAACCTATTATTGATTTTATCTCTTAGGAGATAAAAGATCATAATGTTTATTATTTCTAGATAAAGAAAGTATCTTCTCTTCTGGTTTATTTATGCATAATTAATGAAAAATCATATTTTTCTATTTTAAAGTACATTACAGACATTAGATATTATCAATAATTAAAATGCACAAATATATATAAAATGCTGAAAAAAAAAGATATTTTAGTCTGTCGGAAACTATATTCTAAATTTAATCACCAATCTATCGAAACTTTTTATTATTTTCATTAACAAATTTTGATTAAAAATTTTTGTTCTTAGCTCTTAAAAATGAGAATTACACATTAAATTATATTTAATAAATTTGGTATCTGTAAATTACTAATTTCTAATTTTTATCTATTAATTAAACTTAATTTTTATTAAGCTCCAGTTAATCTAGTTAAGTAATTGAATCTTTTTTTTTGAAATTTCTCTTTTGTAAAAAAACTTTTTTATAACTCAAATAATAAATAAAAATTTTTTAATAGGAAAGTATCTTCCATTTATGAATCAATTAGAATTACTTAGAAAATACACTAAAATTGTGGCTGATAGTGGTAATATCACCGAAATTATTCGCTATCATCCTACAGATGCTACTACTAATCCGTCTTTAATATTAAAAGTGGCTTTATTAGAAAAGTATCAACCCTTACTGAAAGATGCGATTATATACGCACAACATTTAGGTGGTAATAAAAATATCCAGTTGGTAAATGCCAGCGATAAATTTTTAATTAATATAGGAGTAGAAATTCTCAAATATATTCCTGGAAAAGTATCTACCGAAATAGATGCACGCTTATCTTTTAATCGTGGTGCTTGTATAGCTAAAGCATGTAAATTAATACAGTTGTATCAAGATCTAGGGATACCAAAATCTCGTATTCTTATTAAATTGGCTTCTACTTGGGAAGGCATTGAAGCAGCTAAACAGTTAGAAAAAGAAGGCATTCATTGTAATATGACATTATTATTTTCTTATATTCAAGCACAAGCATGTGCCGATGCTGGTGTTTATTTAATTTCTCCATTTGTGGGAAGAATTTCTGATTGGTATCAGAAGCATACTTTAAATTATTTAAAGTATGATGTCACAGAAGATCCGGGAGTGAATTTTGTGCGAAATCTTTTTAATTTTTACAAAAAAAATAGTTATAAAACAATTGTTATGGGTGCAAGTTTTAGAAATATTTTACAAATTACTGCTCTGACCGGCTGTGATGCCTTAACTATATCTCCGCCATTTCTAGAGTTGTTAGAAAATCTTACAGTACCTATTGAGAGAACCCTCAATCCTTGGACTAAAACAAAAGCAAGAATATTTTCATCCAAAATTACTGAATCTTTTTTTAGATGGAAATCTAATCAAGATATTATGGCCGTAGAAAAACTTTCCGAAGGAATACGAAATTTTTCTTATGATCAACATAAATTAGAACAACTTTTATTAGAGTACTTTTAACTACCCAAAAGGATACTCATGCTTAATAGTTGAACAGAATATTATTTTCCCGAGATAATAAATGTTATTATGTCCTGTTCTTAACCTTACTCAACAATTAATTACTTGTAAATATATAAGTCCGGATGATGCCGGCTGTCAAGTACTGCTTATGAATAGATTAATAAAATAGGTTTTAGTAGTAAAAAATGAATTTGAAAATACTTTCATTTTTGGGCTTAGCATGGAAAGGGAGAAACTTTGCTTTTGTAGGACATACCGATGTCGTTCCTAGTGTAAATATTAGAGATTGGAAGAATCCTCCATTTGAAACTATCATAAAAAATGGATTATTATTTAGAAGGGTGACCGCAGATATGAAAGGTTTTTTAGCCGATATGATTGGAGCAGCGCATCTGAACATTTTATTCATACTTATCAAAAACATAAAGGTAGATTAGTATTTTTAATTACCTCAGATGAGAAATGTAAGGATAGATATGAAACTCTAAAAGTAGTTGAAAAGTTCTCTTATCGTCATGAATATATTGATTATTGTTTATTAGCTGATCCTAGTAACTATGTAATAGGATATGTTATAAAACATGATTTCCGTGGATTGCTGAGTGATAATTTAACTATTTTAGGCAAAAAAAAAGATGTAGCGTATTATCTACACCTAGCTAATAATTATATCCACAATTATATTTATTTTCTTCGTCACTTATTAGATCGCGACTGGCATGAAGGTAATGAACATTTTAAAAAATCGAATTTATAATTATTAACTCAAATATATTATTGAACTATAGAAAAAATTCTACTCTAGAAAGAGTATTGAGAGAAGTTAATGAATATTTTTTTAAATTATATGTTGTTAGGATTAATTGATCAATTCAATTACAAACATTTGTTTATGTATTCCTTATGATGGCGTGTGTAAGAAAAAGCATCCTTACTCTAATAACATTAGTTAATTTTAGAAAAATTAGCTACTCGTAAGAATAAAGTTTGTAATTGTGATAGTAAAGTAAGTCTATTGACTTTAATATTATATTCTGGTGTATTAATGATAACTTTTTTAAAAAAAGTATTGATTGATTCATTTAATTCTACTAATTTGCAGAGAATTTCTTCATAACGGAGATTAATAAAATCAGATTGCAATTTAGTAATTAAGTTAGTACTAATTACAGCTAACTTAATTTCTTCAGGGTGCTTTAATAGATCAAACTGAATATTTTCATATAAAATTACTGGACACTTTTCTAAAATATTAGATATTCTTTTATAAATCATAATTAAAGTCTTATATGCGGGGCTGAAATTAAATTTTTCCAGTGCTTGAAGTCTAGCGTTGCAATCTAGAAGATCAGTAGATTTGATAGATAAAACCGCTTGAATATTTTCAATTCTATATCCTTTTTCCTGATACCAGGATCGTAACCGAGCAAAAATAAAATTCATTATATCATCTACTATCTTCATAGTTTTTAAATTCTTTTGGTAGAAGAAAAGAGATTTTTCTATAATAAATCTCAAATTTAATTTGAGATTCTTTTCAATAATAAGACGTATAATTCCTAACGCTAAACGTCTTAATGCAAATGGATCTTGATCACCGGTAGGAAATAACCCCACGCTAATAATTCCGGATAATGTATCTATTTTATCTGCGATGGCTAAAATTATTCCAATACCAGTGGATGGTAATTTATCTGTTTTATAATTAGGTTGATATTGTTCTTTCAAAGCATTATAAACAGAATTAATTTCTCCATCTAAAAAAGCATAGGACATGCCAATTGTTCCTTGTGTTTCAGGAAATTCAAAAACCATATTGGTCATGAGATCACATTTAGCCAGTAATGCTGCTCGTTTACAATGAAGTCTATTCTCATTAGTTTTTATCGATATCCAGGTAATAAGTTTTTGAATGCGTATCGTTTTATCGAACATATTACCTAATTTTTGATGAAAAATAACTGTTTTTAATAGGGGTAAGTATTCTATTAGACGTTTTTTACGATCTAGTTGAAAGAAAAACCAAGCATCTGATAAACGAGAATGAATCATTTTTTCATTACCGATTATTATTTGGTCAGGATTATCCGCTTCAATATTAGCTACAAATATAACTTTAGTAAGTAAACGATAATTTTTATCATAAAGAATAAAATATTTATGTTTTTCTTGAAGCAGATGTTTAAGGATAGGAATTTCAATAAATTTTTTTTCAAAATTAGCTGTTAAAATTACTGGCCATTCTACTTGGGAAGTTACTTCATCTAATATTCTTTCATTAATCTCTACTTGACCTCCTATCTTAACAGCCGCCGATTCAATCTGATTTCTTATTAGTTCTTTTCGTTCTTGATAATTAGCAATAACTTTGCCTCTCTTTTTTAAAATAAGAGGATAATCATCAGCACATGTAATGTTTATTTCCCATTTTCCTATAAATCGATGTCCATATATCTTTGTATTAGTTTTTATGCCTAATATTACATCCTCAATAATTTTTTGCCCAAATAATAATGTTATAGTATGAATAGGTCGGATAAATTTTATATTATTCTTTCCCCATCGCATTAATGGTTGTTTTGAAATCTTCACTAAAGCATTTTTCACTATATGTGGTAAAAGATTTAAAGTTTTTTTTCCGGGGATTTTTTTCTTAAAAAAAACTTTTTTATCTTTTGTTTGTAATAAATTTTTTAGGTTTTTTAATGATATCCCATACTGTCGTGCCCAATGTTTGGCTATAATTGTAGGTGTTTCATCTAAATTAAATAATTGGAATAAGGGTGGCGCTTTTATTTCAGTATAACAAGAAGGCTGATTAGTTATTAAGTGAGTTACTTTTATTGCTATTCGGCGAGGAGTAGCATACCATTTTACTTCTTCATAAGCGAGATCAGCACTATCTAATCCGTGTATTAAATGCACAGCAAATTCTTCTGCAATGTGAGGCAGGTTGTGAAATGGTAGTTCTTCAGTACCGATTTCTACTAAAAAATTTTTTATTTTCTTCATAACTGCAATTAATATTATTAGTTTTTATTGGTCGTTTAGTATTTTTATGAATCACGAGATTTAACATATGCCATAATAACTGCTTTAGTTAAATTCTGAAGTCGCAAAATATATTGCTGACGTTCAGTGACCGAAAGTGATTTTCTGGCTTCCAGTAAATTAAAATTATGGCTAGCTTTTAATACTAATTCATAAGCCGGAAGGGATAAGGGAGGATTTAAACTCAATAATTTTTGAACTTCTTTTTCATATTGTTCAAAATCTTTTATTAAAAAATTAATATCTGCATATTCAAAATTATAAGCACATTGTTCTATTTCATTTTGATAAAATAAATCTCCGTAAGTATAACTTTTATTATTATCATCACTATGCCATCTAATATCATAGATGTTATCTACTCTCTGTAAGTGCATAGCAAGACGTTCTAATCCATACGTTATTTCTCCCATAACGGGTTTACATTCTAATCCTCCCATTTTTTGAAAATAAGTAAATTGAGTTATTTCCATCCCATTTAACCATACTTCCCACCCAATACCACATGCTCCTAGGGTAGGATTTTCCCAATTATCTTCTATAAAACGAACATCATTATTTACAAGATCTATACCTAGCGAAAGTAATGAATGAAGATATAGCTCTTGAATATTACTAGGGGATGGTTTTATAACTACTTGAAATTGATAAAAATGTTGTAATCGATTAGGATTATCTGCATACCTACCATCTGTGGGTCGTCTACAAGACTGAACATAAGCCGCTGATACAGGTTCAGAACCGCTAGCCCAAAGACAGGTTATAGGATGTGAAGTTCCAGCTCCAATTTCTAAATCTATGGGCTGACTAAGAATACAACCTTGAGAATTCCAATAATACTGAAGAGATAATATTATACTTTGAAAAGTATAATATGAATGATATTTCATTTGTATATAACATAATAAAAATTATTAATTTATTGCAAAATAACATAAAAACCTCTGCCATATAAGGCAGAGGTATATATGACAAATATAATTTTCAAGATAATTACATCATTCCACCCATGCCACCCATGTTACCACTCATTCCACCAGGGGCATTCATTTCAGACTTTTCATCTTTGGGTAGTTCTGTAACCATGCATTCCGTAGTAATCATTAAACCTGCAACAGATGCAGCATATTGTAATGCAGAGCGCGTTACTTTCGTAGGATCTAGAATTCCCATGCTCAACATATCACCATATACTTCTGTCGCAGCATTATAACCATAGTTACCATTACCAGCTTTTATTTGATTTGCAATAACGGAAGGTTCTTCTCCCGAATTAGCAACAATCTGACGCAGTGGAGCTTCCATAGCGCGTTGTGCAACTCTAATACCCATATTTTGATCTTCGTTATCACCTTTAATAGAAGAGATTTGATCTGCGGCACGGATGAGAGCTACACCCCCTCCGGCAACAACCCCTTCTTGTACTGCTGCACGAGTAGCATGTAAAGCATCTTCTACTCGAGCTTTCTTTTCTTTCATTTCCACTTCAGTGGCAGCACCTACTTTAATAACTGCTACTCCACCAGCTAGTTTAGCTACTCGTTCCTGCAATTTTTCTCTATCATAATCAGATGTAGCTTCTTCTATTTGCTGACGTATTTGAGATATCCGACCTTTAATAGCTTTGTCTTCACCCATTCCATCTATAATGGTGGTTGTATCTTTATTAATAACAACACGTTTTGCTTGACCTAAATCTTCTAATCTAGTTTTTTCAAGTTCTAAACCAATTTCTTCCGAAATGACTATTCCTTTAGTTAGGATAGCGATGTCTTGCATCATGGCTTTACGACGATCACCAAATCCCGGAGCTTTCACAGCCGCAACTTTTACAATTCCTCTCATATTATTAACAACTAGAGTAGCGAGAGCTTCTCCTTCCACATCTTCAGCAATTAACAATAAGGGCTTACTGGACTTTGCTACTGCTTCTAAGATAGGTAGCATTTCTCGAATATTAGATATTTTCTTATCTACTAATAAAATAAAGGGATGTTCTAGTTCTATGGTACCAGTCTCAGGTTTATTGATAAAATAAGGCGATAGATAACCTCGATCAAATTGCATTCCCTCTACAACATCGAGTTCATCTTGTAAACCTGTTCCTTCTTCCACCGTAATAACTCCCTCTTTACCAACCTTTTCCATGGCTTGAGCAATAAGATTACCAACACTTTCATCTGAGTTAGCAGATATGGTTCCTACCTGAGCAATAGCCTTGGAATCAGAACAAGGTACTGATATTTTTTTTAGTTCTTCAACTGCCGCGATAACTGCTTTATCAATTCCTCTTTTTAAATCCATGGGATTCATCCCAGCTGCAACTGCTTTTAGTCCCTCATTAACAATTGATTGAGCTAATACAGTGGCAGTAGTAGTACCATCTCCAGCTGCATCGTTTGCTTTGGATGCGACTTCCTTTACCATTTGTGCACCCATATTCTCGAATTTATCATCCAGTTCTATTTCACGTGCAACAGTCACCCCATCTTTAGTAATCGCAGGAGACCCAAACGATTTATCTAATACTACATTCCGACCTTTAGGTCCTAAAGTCACCTTTACTGCATCTGCCAATATATTCACACCTCGCATCATTTTGATCCGAGCGTCATTACCAAATTTTACGTCTTTAGCTGCCATTGTTCTTTTCCCTTAAATTCATTTCATATATAAGTTTATAATTCAATAACCGCCAAAATATCGTTTTCTGACATAATTAAAACTTCATCATTATCGATTTTTTCTGATTTGACACCATATCCATCATTAAAAATGATAGTATCACCCACTTTTACATCAAGCGGTTTTGTCTTTCCACTGTCTAGAATACGACCATTACCTACCGCCAACACTTCACCCCGAGTCGACTTTCCAGCGGCAGCTCCAGTGAGAACTATACCTCCGGCAGATTTAGACTCTACTTCTTTACGTTTGACGATAACCCTATCATGCAATGGACGAATTTTCATTAATAGATCTCCTTTAAGAAGTCCAATCGTTCGTTTTAATTTTATACCGGACTACTTACTCGTCTAGCATCCGGACTTATAAGTATAAAATATGGATTGGGGATAATTTTATTCTCTTCAAGGGGTAAAGAGAAAATTTTCTAAGATTTTTTCAATATTATTAAATATTCAGAAAATATTTTCTCTAGTTATGCTAATCAATAGATTACATCAAATCAAATAATTTAATATTTGCTAATTTGATTATTTTTTGTTTAAAATAATAAAATTAAGAATTATGATTTCTCCAAATTGAGAGTTTTTTTATTAATTATAGAATGAAGGTTGCGATGACCAAACAAACAATGCGTCAAGAAGAAGATCTTTTAGGAACTCGGGAAATTCCATTACATGTTTATTATGGCATACATACTGTGCGTGCGATAGAAAATTTTACTATCAGTAATACTAAAATACGGGATATTCCGGAATTAATTCAAGCTATGGTATTGGTAAAAAAAGCTGCCGCATTAGCTAATAAGGAATTAAAAGTCATACCCACTCATATTGCGGATACTATAGTTCAAGCATGTAATCTGATTCTTTATGATGAAAAATATCAAAATCAATTTCCGATTGATGTTTTTCAGGGAGGGGCCGGTACTTCAGTAAATATGAATATTAATGAAGTTGTAGCTAATATTGGACTGGAAATTATGGGCCATCAAAAAGGAGAATATCACTATCTTCATCCTAATGATCATGTCAATCAATGTCAATCTACTAATGATGCTTATCCAACCGGATTAAGGATTGCAATCTATACCTTATTACAGAAATTAATCACTAATTTAACAAAATTAGTAGACAGTTTTAAGAAAAAATCTAATGAATTTAAAACCATATTAAAGATGGGTAGAACCCAGTTACAAGATGCAGTACCGATGACATTAGGACAGGAATTTAAGGCTTTTCAAATTTCCCTTAATGAGGAGATCAATAATATTCGGTATTCAAGTAAATTTTTATTAGAAGTGAATTTAGGAGCTACTGCAATTGGCACAGGACTTAATACTCCCAAAGGATATCAACAATTAGTGGTAAAAAAATTAATTTCTGTTACAAATCTACCTTGTAGAGCAGCAGAAGATCTAATAGAAGCCACTTCTGACTGTGGAGATTATGTAATGGTACATAGTGTGTTAAAGTGTCTGGCAGTAAAATTATCCAAAATTTGTAATGATTTACGACTTCTCTCTTCTGGACCCCGAGCTGGATTAAATGAAATAAAATTACCAGAATTACAAGCAGGTTCATCTATAATGCCAGCAAAAATAAATCCGGTAATTCCAGAAGTAGTGAATCAAGTATGTTTTAAAGTAATTGGTAATGATACTTGTGTAACTTTTGCTTGCGAAGCGGGACAACTGCAACTTAATGTAATGGAACCAGTTATTGGTCAATCACTTTTTGAATCCATTAATATCCTTAGTAACGCCTGTTCTACTTTAAAAGATAAATGTATCTCAGGCATAACTGCCAATCAAAGAGTGTGTGAATCATATGTATTAAATTCAATTGGTATTATCACTTATTTAAATCCTTATATTGGTCATCATAATGGTGATATTGTAGGAAAAATATGTGCTTCTACAGGTAAAAGTGTACGACAAGTAGTATTAGAACTAGAACTATTAAATCCAGAAGATCTAGATAAAATTTTATCAATTAAAAATTTGAGGGATCCTAGTTATAGAACTATTTAATCCAGAATATGTAGATAAAATTTTATCAATTCAAAATTTCAGGAATCCTAGTTACAACGTTTCATCAATAATAAGTAAAGAGTGTTATCTCCTCTTAAAATAAGAAAAGCGAAAGGCTCCGGAGTAGTAAGTAGTAAATGGTTAAATTCATTTACATTCTTAACTGGTTTTTTATTGATGCTCAAGATTATATCTCCTTGTCTTAAGCCTAAAATAAAAGCATTACTTTGTTTTTGTATACTGTCTACTTTTATTCCTTTTTGTCCTTCAATATTACTGAAAACTGCTCCGTCTAGCCCCAGTTTCCTATAAAACACCGGAGTCTTTGGGGGATAGTGTTTAATTTTTTCTACGGGTACTTGAACATTAATTATCTTTCCATCTCTCCATAATCCTAGAGACACTTTAGTACCAACACGAAATGAACTGAGGTATGCTCTAAACGAGGATAAATTATCAATAGACTTGTTATTTAAAGAAATAATTACGTCTCCAGATTTTATTCCCGCCGTATGAGCAGTTGAATTCAGCGGAACGGCATTTACAAATACTCCTTGGGGAATATTGATTTTCAACGACTTTGCCAAGGAGGATGTAAGATTGGTAATATCGATACCTAAAGTTCCTCTATTTACTGTACCATATTTGATCAACTGAGAAGTAATATTTTGGACCATGTTACTGGGAATTGCAAATCCAATCCCTATATATCCTTCTTCGTTTTCAGGACTATAAATAGCGGAATTCATACCTATTAGTTCACCTTTTAAGTTAACTAGTGCACCTCCGGAATTTCCCGCGTTAATTGGAGCATCAGTTTGTATAAAATCTTCGAGAGTAGTACTCTTAAATGTACTACGTCCTAATGCAGAAATAATACCGGATGTAACAGTATTGGGGAATCCATAAGCATTACCAATCGCTATGGTATAGTCTCCTACCTGCAAGCTATCAGAATCAGCAAATTTAATATCTGTTAGATCTTTAAAATCTATGAGCTGTAGCAGGGCAATATCTACTAGAGGATCTTTTCCAATTATTTTGGCCTCATATCTTCGTCCATCATTAAGCGTAACTGCTATTTTTGTAGTATTTTTAATAACATGATAATTAGTCACCACATAACCTTTAGCAGCATTCAGAATAATTCCTGAAGCTAAAGCTGAAAATTTCTGTGGATGTGTTCCATTCTGTGCTTTACAGAATGGACTATCTTGGAATGGAGATCCTTCTGCACAAAAAGGCAACATGCCCCACAATAGCATCCCCTCCGCTGGTGCATTTTTCACTGTCTGGATTCCTTCCACCTGAATATTTACTACAGAAGGCATCACTTTACTTATTATAGGAGCTAAAGTGGGAATTTGGTGAATCTTACTAAGGTTATCGTTTACCTGATGTTTAATAGTAGGTATACGAGTTAAAGTGGGAATGTGGTGGTGAATCTTACTAAGGTGAAGATTTACCGGATGTTTAATAGCTGTACTAGCTATACTAATTCCCATAATAGCTAGTAAAGTAGTAAAAATTACGACACTCGTTCTCATTAATTTAATTCTCTTTTTCTAGAAGTAAAAATTGAGGATTTAAAATCTTAGTGATTTGTCTACTAGACACACTCATCTTACTCATTTTTTAAAAAAAAATATATACAAAAATAACTTTTTTTAATTTTTATTCTTCTCCAAGGAGAAATTAACAAATTTGTTATTTTGTTGAGCCATGAAGAGTTGCTCTAGTTAGAGGTAGTATATAATTTGATATTAAAAATTGCACAATAATTATTCATAATTTTTCTTATTATAATTTTGGTTTTGATAATTTTAAGGAGTAAAAGAGTTACCACAACTACATGTAATTTTTGCATTTGGATTAGTCACAAGAAAACGTGATCCTTGTAACTTTTGTATATAATCTATTTTACTACCGTGTAGATATTGGATACTAAGATCATCTATTACTAACGACACGTTATCCTTTTCGATAACTAAATCACCCAAGCTGATTTTATCATCTAAAGTAAATTTATATTCAAATCCATTACATCCTCCTCCAGTAATATAAACTCTTAATTTAAGATTAGGATTATTGGCTTTAAATAATAAAGTAGATATTTTAGACACAGCAGTGGTTGTTAAATGGATAGCAGGTAATTTATGTCTGATCATAATCATCTCAGTTAATAATTCAATATTACTATATTCTCATTAATCTTAACACCAATGAGAAATATGTGTATTATTCCAGATAGGAATGGTACGCCAGATGTGATCTGCATTACAAGTAAAATTCCCTAAATGATCAATATTAACTTGGATAATATCTTGAGGAATACTAAACAATAATGGTTCTGGTCTTCTCTGTAGTAAATAATGTTGATATATTTTTAATGCTCCCGTAGATCCATAAAGTTGTGTTGAAGCATTATTATCTCTACCTACCCAGATTACTACTATTTCTTGACTATCTATTCCGGCTAACCAACTATCACGTAATTGATTAGTGGTACCTGTTTTTACCGCTATTTTAGCATTAAAAAAATTTTTTCCTAATGTAGAAGCAGTTCCACGCAAGACAGTTTGTTGCATACTATAAAGAGTTAAATAAGCTGCTTGAGGAGCAATAACTCTTTGCAAGTTTGGGTTTTTTTGATAGATTATTTTTCCTTCTGGCGTCAGAATAGACTGCACAGTATATAATTGTGATTTTATTCCACCACTACCCAATGTTTGATACATTTGTGTTACTTCTAAAGGAGTTAAATTTACGGATCCTAATAAAGACGAAGGGAGCATATTCAGTCGTTGTTGATCTATTCCTAAATTCCATAGTGTTTCATTAACTTTATCAAGTCCTAATGCCAGACCAAGATTTAAGGTAGGAATATTGATAGAATGTACTAAAGCATCAAGAAGCATAATTTTTCCTACAAATTTGTGATCATAATTTCTTGGTCTCCATATTTTCTTATTAGAAAGCTGCAGTGCAATAGGATTATCGTCTAACCAACTATTTAGTTTATACAGCTCTGGTGTACTTAATGCAGCTAAATAAATAGCTGGTTTTACTAAAGAGCCAATAGAACGTCGACTTTGCAATGCTCTATTATAACCTGGAAATTTTGGTAAAGAACTACCTATTAGAGCTCTGATTTCTCCATTCATTCGATCTACTATTACTACTGCGGTTTCTAAATCAGGTAAATTATTTTTTTTACGTAACTTAGGTATTTCTTCTAGAATTGTTTCTTCGATATTTTGTTGCGATACGGGATCAAAAGTAGTAAAAATTCTTATTCCAAGAAAATTTTTTCGATCTAAATGAAATAAGATTTTATTTAATTCGCTTGTAACTTTTTGAATAAAAGCAGGTACCAGAGGCATAATTTGTCCTGGTAGTTTTATCTCTAACGGAGAGTAAATAAATTTTTGATATTGAAATTTATTAATAATTCCATGTTTTTTCAATATAGACAACACTAAATTGCGTCGTTGGATAGCTAACTGCGGATGATGCCAAGGATTATATATTGAAGCTCCTTTTACCATTCCTATTAATAAGGCTTGCTGTGTTACATTTAATTCATTCACAGGTCTGCCAAAATAATAAAGACTAGCTAATGGAAAACCATGTATTGAATGGCCATTATTTTGTCCTAAATATACTTCATTTAGATATAGCTCCAGTATATTTTCTTTACTATAACGAACATTCATAATTAGAGCCATATATATTTCTTTTAGCTTACGGATAACAGTACGTTTCTTAGTAAGAAATAAATTTCTTACCAGTTGTTGTGTTAACGTACTTCCTCCTTGTACTATTTTACCCGCCTGAATATTAGCCATCATAGCGCGAGCCATTGCCGACAATTGTATCCCACCATGGTGATAAAAATTATTATCTTCAGTAGCTAGTAACATAGATACTAACGTATTAGGAAAGTCCCTCCGAGGTATAAACAAACGTTGTTCTCCATTAGGACTATGTAATATATATATTAAAATTGGATCTATTTTAAGACTGGGTAAAAGTTGGCCATTAGCTAAATTATATATGGAATATAACATATTTTCTCTAAATATTAGAAGAGCATGAATAGCTGGCTCGTTAGAATGTGGAAAATTAAATTGCCGTCGTCGAATTTCAATAGTATTATTAGTAATAATAAAATCTCCGTCCCGCTCGATATTAGTAACTTCACGATAATTATTAGCTAAAAGTATTTTTACTATATTATTTTTTTTCTTTGGTTCATTATCTCTTCCTAGAAAGACTATTCTACTATAAATTCTCATAGGAAGATCTACTGATTGTTTTGATACCATCTTTCGAATCTGCATATCTAGATTAATACCATATGCTAAAACACATACTATGGGTATCACCATTAATAGGATTATACAATATTTAATAATTTTTTTTAATTTAATTTTAGGAAAAAACATCCTTATCACGAATAATTCACTCACTTAGTTTAACATAGTCGAAAAATTATAATTTCAAGTATGCATATAGTTTAATTTCTGATATTCTACTCAATTTAGTATAACTATACTTTATATAAATATATTATTTTACTACATAGATTCTACTTAAGGTAGATAATTATTCAGAATTGCATATTGGTAATTTATTATGCTTCTACCAATAAATTTGGAATAACATTATTATCTAATTACTAGTAGTGACAAATTATTAACGATATAAGGATCCTATCTTATGCCCGAAGGAAATGACAAAATTCTATCATCTCTCAGTATTCTCTCTATTGCAGGTGTTAAACCATATCCAGAAAATTCTAATGAACAGTATATGAATGAACTTCAAATATTACATTTTAAAAAAATACTTAAGGCCTGGAGACAACAGCTCTTAATTAAATCAGAAAATTCCGGTCATTTTATGAAAAATGAAACCGTGAATTTTCCTGATCCCATTGACCGTGCGGTTCACGAAGAAGAATTTAACCTAAAATTACGTACTAGAGATATAAAACGAAAATTACTACAAAAAATAGAACATTCTTTAGGAAGAATTGAAAAGAAAAATTTTGGTTTTTGTGGTTACTGCGGAATTGAAATTGGCATTCGGAGGCTGGAAGCCAATCCTAATGCAGAACTATGTATCGAATGTAAAACAGTAGCGGAAATACGTGAAAAACAAATATTAGGTTAATAATCAAAAATAAATATAAAAATTACTCAAAACATTAACCTAATAAACTAGATTTATAGTTATCTACATTGATAAAATTTTTAAAAAATGTTTATCTAAGATGGTAGAAAAAGTATCAAGGATCGCTGGCAAAATAATTAATTTCTTAGTCCAAAACCACGATGGATTAATATCCACACAACTAAATACAAAATTACTACTAATATTAGTAATACTAACATGGTTAGTATTAATGGCACTTCTGTTATACCTAGAAATCCATATCTAAAACCACTAATCATATAAACAATAGGATTAAATTTTGACATTTTTTGCCAAAAAGGAGGTAATTGGTTAATGGAATAAAAAACGCCTCCTAGATATGTCAAGGGCGTAAGTATAAAAGTAGGTATCAAACTAATATCATCAAAATTAGTAGCAAATAATGCATTTAATAAGCCAGCTAGTGAAAATATTACTACAGTTAGTAGTAAAGTAAAAATAATCATAATCCAAGAGTGGATCGGAATACTTACCAAAAATATAGATACCATAGTTACTAGTAATCCCACAAATACTCCTCGAGCTATACCTCCTCCTACATATCCTAAAATAATTATATGTGTAGGTACTGGTGCTACTAATAATTCTTCAATATTACGTTGAAATCTGGCACTAAAAAAAGAAGAGGCTACATTAGAATAAGAATTTGTTATTACTGCCATCAGTATCAGACCTGGTACAATAAACTGTAAGTAATTAAAAGTATGAATTTTACTTAAACGTGTCCCAAGTAAATTACCAAATATTATAAAATATAATGTCATAGTTATTACCGGCGGCATTAAAGTCTGAATCCATAATCGTAGAAACCTATTAATTTCCTTATTTAAGATAGTTTTTAATGCAATCCAGTATATTTGAGTCATTTTGAACTCCTTGGGGTGTTAGATCGTACTAAATCTACAAATAATGCTTCGAGTCTATTTTCTTTGTTGCGCATACTTAATACTTGTATACCTTGATTATTTAACTGATGAAAAATACTATTTAAACCTTGTTGCCGGTCGATTTCTACTTCTAAAGTACATGAATCTTTTAATCTAAAATTACAATTATTTAAGTTAGGTTTTGGGCTATTTTTAGATAAATCTAAAATTAGAGTTTCTTTCTTGAGTTTTGCTAGTACTTCTTTCATGGAACTATTTTCAATGATAATACCATTATGTATAATTCCTATATTACGGCATAATATTTCTGCTTCTTCTAAATAAWGAGTAGTAAGAATAATAGTAGTTCCATTATGGTTTAGATAATTGAGAAAATTCCAAATTAACCTACGTAATTCAATATCTACTCCTGCAGTTGGTTCATCTAATATCAGAAGCTTTGGACTATGTATTAATGACCGCACAATCATTAATCGTCGTTTCATACCTCCTGACAACAACCTAGCTCTTTGAAATCGTTGATCCCATAAATCTAATTTATGTAAATATTTTTCTGCTATTTTTATAGCTTCCTTTTTTTTAACTCCATAATAACCCGCTTGATTAATGACTATTTGTAATACAGTTTCAAAAGGATTGAAATTAAATTCCTGAGGAACTAGTCCTAGTAATAGTTTCGCATTAATCGAATCACGTTGTAAGTCATATCCAAAAATATTTACTTTTCCAGACGTAGGATTAATGAGAGAGCATATTATACCAATAAGAGTAGTTTTACCTGCTCCATTAGGTCCTAGGAGAGCATAAAAATCCCCATCTTGAACTTTTAAAGTGATTCCTTTAAGGGCTTTCATACCTCCCGGATATATTTTTATAAGATTGATAAGTTGTAGTGCATAATTCATAGGTACAGCTCCCATAGATTATGGAATCTTAATAGAAGAAATCACTATTACAATATTGATATGATTGAAAGAAAAAATAGTTCTTAACATGTTAAATTTTATTCTGAAAGTTTTGAGAAACATATTATAAAATAATATTTTTTAGTCATGATAAGAAAAATTTTTCTAAAAAAAGTGATGAATATGGATAATTACCCTAGTTAACTAATGTTAAAAAAAATAAGGATGAAAAAATCATATTTTTCCTCTAGCCTATTACCCATTCATCCTCTATGGTAAAATCATTCCTTTAGTATTAATAGTCACTTTATATACTAGTGTCTCTGGCACTTAATTACTTAATCTTAATTAAGTATTCCTTAAAAGCATCATGTAACTCTTTGTGTGTGAAAAAGTAGAATCGAATAGAAGCTCTGTTTAATAGATATTTATCAGTAATTTTATCCTCTACTAATTAGAAACTGTTTTAAACTATAAAAATCTTTGGGAAGAAAAATAATATATAGTCAGAAAATCTACTTCATTAGATACCAAATTGGTACTCCATCAGTTATAATATAAATTATTTAATAACGTTACTAAAATTAATATACTTCTTCTACAATAAGATTCAGAGAGATTAAATATCCAGTGAATCAAATCATATTCAACTATGCTATAGTTTTCACAAAATCTAATTCTGATCTTATTTACTCATTCTGCTTAACAAAATTTTTTTCCAGATGAATTTTATAATTGTCTCATTTTTATACAATAAAATTTATTGTGAATTTTTAATTCAACAGTTTATTAAGAGAAAGATTTATTTCTATATTAGAATTAAAAATATTTTTAACTTTAAAAGGTAAAAAGAAAAATAGTAAAATATTCAATATGGTATGAAAAATTCATGCTAATTTTGGACAGTATTTTTTTATTAAAAATATTCTTTATCATGAACAAACTATGTTTCAAGAGATAATTATATTCCAAAATAATTTTTTTAGACGTATTATGTCTCTACATGGCATTCTTCAAACTACTGAAGTAGATGAGTTTATATATTAAGAAATGATATCCCATTAGTTGCTTATGGACATGCTAAAACAGTGTTAATTATAGGAGGTGGAGATGATGCTTCACTTCGGAAAGTAACCAAATATAAATCTATAGAAAAAATTATTATGGTAGAAATAGATGAAAAGGTGGTTAAAGCATGTTGCCAGTATTTACCTAATCATAGTAGGGATGATTTTAGGGATCCGCGAGTATCCTTACAAATTTCGGATGGAGTAAACTTTGTTAATAGTTGTAGTGATAAGTTCGATGTTATTGTAGACTACCCTGATCCTATAGGTCCGGGAGTACGTCTTTTTAGTTTCGAATTTTATCGAGGATGTTAAAATTGTTTACATGAAAGAGGAATTTTTGTAGCGCAAAATGGAGTATTTTTTACAGTCTGAATATCTTAGCAAGAATTACTTTAATTTCATGAAGTATTTTAAAGATGTAAAATTTTTTTCAAGCCTCTGTACCTTCTTATTATGGTGTAATGATGATTTTTGCGTGGGCTACTAATAATTACGTTTTTCGTAATTTAGACTTCAAAGTATTAAAAGATAATTATATATCATCCAACGTATCTTGTCGGTATTATAATACTGCTCTTCATATAAGTAGTTTTGCAATGCCACAATATTTATTGGATAGGATCCATTTATATAAATAACTCACTACAAAAGTGTAAGAAGGATAAAATCAATTGTCCAAATTAAAACTACATGGTTTTAATAATCTTACCAAAACCCTTAGTTTTGTATTTATGATATTTGTTATGCTAACAATACCGATGATCGCCAAAGATACCTCAATTATATTCATGAGCAATATAATGCAATACGTTTAAGTAAAATTCTAAGTGAAACATGTAGACGAATCGGAGCTAATGTTTTAAATATTGATCGTCAAGATTACCATCACCAAGGAGCTAGTGTTAACTTACTTATTAGTGAAGAAAATATAAATCATTTATATACTGATCAACATCAAGGATCTGAAAAGATTCTCTCTAAGAATATCGTGATTCATTTAGATAAAAGTCATGTGTGTGTTCATACTTATCCGTACAGCCATCCTGAGGGAAAAAATTTGTACCTTTCGCGCTGATAGAGAAGTATCTACTTGTGGAATTTTATCTCCTCTTAAACCTTGTTTGAAACTATTTAATTATTCAGATATAATCAGATATTGTTACGATTGATTATCGAGTACGTGTTTTTACTCGTGATATACATGGTAAAAAACATTTTATAGATCATGAGATCCAATCAATCCAAAATTTTATAAAGGATAATATTAAACTTATGTCTCAGATGAGAGATGTAAATGCTTATAATGAAAATTATTTTCATACTTGGATGATAGTAAAAGAATTAAATATAGAAAAATATTTTTCAATATTTTACCACACACATTAAGTCCTGAAGAATCTAGAGCCATTAAAGATTTATTATGAAAAGAAATGCGTGAATTTTATTACGGTTATAATCTATAATAGTTTTAATTTTTTATAAAAAAATACAAGAATATATCTCGAGTAGATATCTAATTCAATTAGACAGACGAAGGAGAGTTAATTAAGTCTGTTATTCTGCCTAAAAATAGTTCTGCTGCCATTCCCAAAGATTCTGAAAAAGTTGGATGTGCATGCACAGTAAGAGCGAGATCTTCAATATCACAACCCATTTCTATTGCGACTCCTAATTCACCTAATAGTTCACTCGCATTATATCCTACAATAGAACCACCAATGATACGATGATTATCTTTATTAACAATAATTTTAGTTATTCCATGTGCACAATTACATGCTAAAGCACGTCCTAATACATTCCAAGGAAATACCGCACATGCATAATTGAGACCTTGAGCACGAGCTTCATTCTCTGTTAATCCTATCCAAGCTATTTCAGGATCAGTATAAGCTACACAAGGTATAACTTTGGGAGAAAAATAATAGTTTTTACCAAAAATTACTTCTGCCGCTATATGTCCTTCATGAATGCCTTTATGAGCTAACATAGGAGGTCCTATAATATCACCTACTGCATAAATATGAGATTGAGACGTCCGCATTTGTTTATCAACAATAATAAATCCTTGTGGATCTCGTTCTATACCAGCCAGTTCTGCATTAATAAAGTGACTATTAGGACTTCTCCCAATAGCTACTAATACAGCCTCATAACGTGAGGGGTCTAATAATAAATTTTTATGTTTCAGAGTTACATCAATACCTTCTCTTTGGCATACTACTTTTTCTACTTGAGTTTGTAAGTGAATTTTAAATAAGTTTCTCACTTGTTGAGAATAAAATTCTATGATATTCTTATCAACTCCAGGAATAAGCTGATCTTGAAGTTCTGCTATTTCCACTTGAGATCCTAGAGACTGATAAATAGTGGCCATTTCTAAACCAATAATACCTCCTCCTATAATTAGGAGTTTGGATGGAACAAAAGATTGCAAGGATAAGGCATCAGTAGAATTCCAGATACGGGGATCTTCAGAAGGAAAAAGAGATATGTTTTTTGACTTAGATCCGGTAGCTATAATTGCATTATCAAATTTAACAGAAGTACTAATAGAATCTTGGTAATTATTTACTGTTATTGTATGTTTATCAAGAAATTTTCCATATCCATAAAGAACTTTAATGTTTCTCATTTTGGCTAGCATATCTAAGCCTTTATTTAATTTATTTACTACTGTTTCTTTCCGAGAACGAATTTCTTGTAGATTGATTACCGGTACTTCTAGAATAATACCTTTTAAAGCCATATTTTTAGCTTTGTTAATAAATTTAGATATATCAAGTAAATTTTTGGAAGGGATACATCCGACATTAAGACAAACACCCCCTAGATTAGGATAACGTTCTACTAACGTAGTCTGGAGTCCGAGATCTGCACAACGAAATGCAGCGGAATAACCCGCGGGTCCGGATCCAATAACTATCACTTCCGTTTTGATATTTTGTATACCCATAAAAATAGCATCCTATTAACTAATATCATTTTTATAAATAGTTCCCAATTAGAATATAGGAATTTACTAATTCCTTAGTAAAATGATATAAATATTTTTCCTCAATTATTCTTAAGTTTTGCACCCTTTTTGAGATCTAAAAAACGACTAATTCTCTAATCTTACATTAGATAATTATCACTTAAATACGCTTTCTTTGAGTGTAATAAGCAAGTATAAAATTTATATTATTGAAAAATTCAATATAGGTTAACAGAATGGAAGCAGATAAACAATATCAATTTCAAACCCTGGACTGGTTTTTATCTCATTGCTATATCCATAAATATCCTATTAAAAGTAATTTACTCTATCCTGACAAACAATCAGAAAAAATACTCTACTTAATAAAAGGTATTGTAGTTATAGTGATTAAAGATGATGGCGAAGAAAAAGAGATAATCTTATCATATCTTAATCAAGGTTCTTTTATTGGGCAGCTAGCATGCTTTAATGATTATATAAATTACTGCGCCACTTGGGTACAAGCTAAAAGCTCTTGTGAAATTGCTGAAATTTCTTATAATAGATTTATAGATTTAATACACGTAAAACCAGAAATTATTAAATATTTATTTTCACAATTTTCTCATTATTTACAAATCACTTATAATAAAATTTATAATTTAGCTTTTTTAGATGTTACCGCACGTATATCACAAACTTTGCTAAAGTTAGCTAAACAACCTGATGCTATTACTCATCCTTATGGAATAAAAATTCAAATCACTAGACAAGAAATTAGTCAAATTGTAGGCTGTTCGCGAGAAACAGTAGGGAGAATATTTCAACTCTTACAAAATAAACATCTAATTTCATCCCGTGGAAAAGAAATAATTATTTATGGATATCATTATTAATAAATATTAATTATATTATTATGTATTTTAATGCAATACAAATTATTATGTTTTATAATTTCTCTCATGAGAATAATTGTAATAATATAATTAATATATGATACTGTTATCATTTTTTACTAATGAAAGTTCTCTTCTTAAGAGAATCTCTTTTTTTTTAAAAAGTTCTAAATTAGAATTATAGATATAAGATTTGCATAGCTTATTCTTATCTATTATTTTAGATGTAAATATAACGAATATCTTTTAATTTTTTTTCAACACAAATATTAAAGAACAAGTGAATAACTGTCTATATCTCTTGACACTAAGAGATGGCAGAACTACAATCTATTTTCTTCTTTTGAATTTGCATTATAGGATATAAAGTTTTATTACATGACTACTATTAATCAGTTGGTGCGAAAAGCACGCAAAAATAAAATTACTAAAAGTAATGTACCGGCTCTTAATTCATGTCCCCAAAAGCGTGGAGTATGTATTAGAGTTTACACTACTACTCCTAAAAAACCTAATTCTGCTCTCCGCAAGGTATGTCGAGTACGTTTAACTAATGGTTTTGAAGTAACTTCATATATTGGAGGAGAAGGACATAATCTACAAGAACATTCTGTCGTTCTGATTCGGGGAGGACGGGTAAAAGATTTACCCGGTGTTCGATATCATACAGTCAGAGGAGCTTTAGACTGTGCTGGGGTAAAAGATCGTAAACGATCCCGTTCCAAATATGGAGTAAAAAAACAGAAAAATTAATAATATTAGTTCAACAGTACTTACTTAAGTAAGTATTACTATCAAAATTTTGCGGAGTTTGATCATGCCACGTCGTCGACTAATAGGACAGCGTCATATTCTTTCAGATGCTAAGTTTAAATCGGAAGTAGTAGCGAAATTTATCAATATTTTAATGAAAAATGGGAAAAAATCTATAGCAGAAAAAATAGTGTATTCAGCTTTAGATACTTTAGTTCAAAGGTGTGGCACAACACCTTTAGAAGCCTTTGAAAGTGCATTAAATAATGTACGACCTTCGCTGGAAGTAAAATCTCGTAGGGTAGGGGGTTCCACATATCAGGTTCCAGTAGAAGTCCGAATGTCCCGACGTAATACTTTAGGCATGCGTTGGATAGTAGAAGCCGCTCGAAAGAGAAGAGATAAATCAATGTCTTTACGTATTTTTAATGAACTTTATGATGCTCTTGAAAATAAAGGATACGCAGTGAGAAAACGTGAAGAAGTACATAAGATGGCAGAAGCTAATAAAGCTTTTATTCATTATCGTTGGTAAGATAAATAATTTATCTAAAATATTGGATTATTTTCGGCAAAAGTAATCTCAATAAATTAAATATTAAAAATTAAAATTCTTAGAGAGGATAAATGGCAAGAACTACTCCTATCACTCACTACCGAAATATAGGTATTAGTGCACATATAGATGCTGGTAAAACTACTACTACCGAACGAATCTTATTTTATACCGGTATTAATCATAAAATGGGAGAAGTGCATGATGGTGCTGCTACTATGGATTGGATGGAACAAGAACAAGAACGTGGCATTACTATCACTTCTGCAGCTACTACTACTTTTTGGTCCGGGATGGCAAAACAATTTTCACCGCATCGTATTAATATCATAGATACTCCAGGTCATGTAGATTTTACAGTGGAAGTCGAACGTTCTATGAGAGTGCTAGATGGAGTAGTAATGATTTATTGTGCCGTAGGAGGAGTTCAACCTCAATCTGAAACTGTGTGGCGACAAGCTAATAAATATAATGTCCCCAGAATTGCTTTTATTAATAAAATGGATCGCCTGGGAGCTAATTTTTTAAAAGTTTTAAATCAATTAAAAACCAAATTAGCCGCTAATCCCGTGCCTATTCAATTAGCAATAGGTAAAGAAGACAAATTTACGGGTGTGATAGATTTAATTAAAATGAAGGCTATAAAGTGGAATCAAGAGGATCAGGGATTAACATTTATCTATAAAGATATTCCTAAAGAAATGAAAAGCATAGCGGATCAGTGGCATCTACATTTAGTAGAAGCTGCAGTAGAAAATTCCGAAGAATTAATGAACCAATATTTAAATGGCGACGAGATCAGTGAAAATCAGATAAAAATTGCATTACGACAACGAGTTTTAAAAAACGAGGTTCTTTTAGTGACTTGTGGATCAGCTTTTAAGAATAAAGGAGTGCAAACTATGTTAGATGCGATTATTGATTTTTTACCAGCTCCCATTGATAAACCTGCCATTCAAGGAATTGCACCTACTCAAAAAAATACATTAGTAGATCGTGTTTCTAAAGATAAAGAAACTTTTGCTGCCCTAGCATTTAAAATTGCAAATGATCCCTTTGTAGGGAACTTAACTTTTTTTCGAGTATATTCAGGGATGGTGACTACTGGAGATGTAGTATATAATTCTACCAAAAATCAAAAAGAACGGTTGGGTCGCTTAGTACAAATGCATGCTAATAAGAGAGAAGAAATTAAAGAAGTACGTGCTGGTGATATAGCAGCAGCTATTGGCTTAAAACATGTGACTACAGGAGATACTCTATGTAATCCTAATTACCCGATTATTCTCGAAAAAATAGATTTTCCAGAACCAGTCATTTCGGTAGCAGTAGAACCTAAATCTAAATTAGATCAGGAAAAAATGAGTTTAGCTCTAAATAAGTTAGCTAAAGAAGATCCTTCTTTTCATGTATGGATTGATGAGGAATCAGGACAAACAATTATAGCCGGAATGGGAGAATTACATTTAGAAATTTTAGTAGATCGAATGTATCGAGAATTTAATATTCAAGCTAATATTGGTAAACCTCAGGTAGCTTACCGAGAAACTATTCGAGATACCATCGTACAAGAAGGTAAATATATAAGACAATCTGGGGGAAGAGGACAATATGGACATGTTGTATTAAAACTTGAACCTTTAAAATCCGGAGGATCCGGATATGAATTTGTGAGTGCTATTGTAGGAGGAGTGATTCCTAAAGAGTATATTCCAGCTGTAAATAAAGGAATTCAAGAACAAGTCAAAACAGGAGTCATTGCTGGTTATCCAGTTATTGACGTGAAAGTTACCCTGCTGGATGGTTCTTATCATGAAGTCGATTCTTCAGAAATGGCATTTAAAATTGCTGCTTCACTCGCTTTTAAGGAAGCATTTCGCCAAGCTCAACCTCTAGTTCTAGAACCGATAATGAAAGTAGAAATAGAGATGCCAAAAGAATATATGGGCGAAGTTATTGGTGATTTAAATCGTCGTCGTGGTATTATTGAAAATATGGAAGAAACTTTTTCTCTTCATATTATTCGATCTCAGGTACCTTTATCGGAAATGTTTGGATATGCAACAGATCTTCGCTCTCAAACTCAAGGACGCGCTTCATACTCTATGGAATTTTTTAAGTATAAAGAAGCTCCAGATCAGATTGCAAAAAGTATTATCGAATTACGTAGTAAGTAACGTATATTTAGGAACAACGTCTTATTTGTTGTAAATAATTAAGTTTGATTAAGGAATTATTCAGTGTCTAAAGAAAAATTTAAACGTATTAAACCTCATATTAACGTTGGAACGATAGGTCATGTAGATCATGGCAAAACTACTCTCACTGCTGCTATAACCGCAGTATTATCTAAACATTTTGGCGGAGCTGCTTGTGCTTTTGATCAAATAGATAATGCTCCAGAAGAAAAAGCTCGTGGAATAACTATTAATACTTCTCATGTAGAGTACGATACTCCTAAACGTCATTATGCACATGTAGATTGTCCTGGACATGCGGATTATGTTAAAAATATGATAACAGGAGCCGCTCAAATGGATGGGGCAATTCTAGTAGTAGCCGCTACAGATGGACCTATGCCTCAAACTAGAGAACATATATTATTAGGTCGGCAAGTAGGGGTTCCTTATATCGTTGTTTTTCTTAATAAATGTGACATGGTTGATGATGAAGAACTTCTTGAATTAGTAGAAATGGAAGTTCGAGATTTACTTTCACAATATGATTTTCCGGGTGAAAGTACTCCTATTGTACGAGGATCAGCGCTAAAAGCATTAGAAGGAGACCCGGTCTGGGAAAAATCAATTCTTAACTTAGCCACGTACTTAGATGAGTTTATACCTGAACCAAAAAGAGCAATAGAACAACCCTTTCTTCTTCCTATAGAAGATGTATTTTCTATTTCTGGACGAGGAACAGTAGTAACTGGAAGAGTAGAAAGAGGAATAATTAAAGTGGGGGAAGAAGTAGAAATTATTGGTATTAAAAATACGGTCAAATCTACCTGCACTGGAGTAGAAATGTTTCGTAAATTATTAGATGAAGGACGTGCAGGAGAAAATATAGGAGTACTGTTACGAGGAATTAAGCGTGAAGATATTGAACGCGGTCAAGTGTTGGCTAAACCGAATTCCATTCAACCACATTCTACCTTTGATTCTGAAGTATATATCCTGAATAAGGAAGAAGGAGGTCGTCATACTCCCTTTTTTAAGGGTTATCGTCCTCAATTTTATTTTCGCACTACCGATGTAACAGGAACTATAGTTTTACCACCTGAAATAGAAATGGTTATGCCGGGAGATAATATCAAAATGAAAGTTAATCTTCTTTATCCTATTGCAATGGATGAAGGGTTACGTTTTGCTATTCGAGAAGGTGGACGGACTGTAGGAGCCGGAGTAGTAACTAAATTTTTAAATTAACTAAAAGATTGAACACAAAATAATATAAAATTGTATTTCTATTTATTGTTCTGGATACTACTAAAATAGTAGTAGGAATGATTTGTTAAATGGTATCGTCTATTTAATTCACTATTTCTCTAAAAATATTTTATAGAGTGATAGTAGTTAACTCATAGGATTATTATGCCTAATCAAAAAATCAGAATTCGTTTGAAAGCTTTTGATCATCGTCTTATTGATCAATCTATATATGAAATTGTTGAGACTGCTAAACGAACGGGGGCAAAAGTACGAGGACCTCTCCCTCTGCCTACTCATAAAGAACGATTTACTGTTCTAATTTCACCCCATGTTAATAAAGACGCACGAGATCAATATGAAATACGAACTCATAAGCGTCTAGTTGATATTATTGAACCTACAGAAAAAACCGTAGATGCTTTAATGCGTCTAGATTTAGCAGCAGGAGTAGAAGTACAAATTAGTTTAGGTTAGTTATAAAGAGGTTAATAATGTTTGGATTAGTTGGAACAAAACTAGGAATGTCTAGATTTTTCACTCCGGAAGGAAGATCTATTCCAGTCACAGTTATTAAAGTGAATGTAAATTTTGTTACCCAAATAAAATCTTGTGATAAAGATGGTTATCAAGCTATTCAGCTGACTACGGGGAAACAAAAACCAAATAGAGTTTCTAAACCACACGCGGGACATTGTAACAAAGCAGGCGTAAAGGTAGGACGAGGATTTTGGGAGTTTTCCTTATCAAAGGATAATAGTCATAATTTTGTGGTTGGTCAAGGTATTAATATAAAGATATTTAGAGATATTAAAAAAGTAGATATTACTGGTACATCAAAAGGGAAGGGTTTTGCTGGAACCGTAAAACGATGGAATTTTCATACGCAAGATGCTTCTCACGGTAATTCTTTATCTCATCGTGTACCTGGTTCTATTGGACAAAATCAAACACCAGGAAGAGTATTTAAAGGAAAAAAAATGGCAGGAAGATTAGGAAATCAACGAGTAACGATCCAAGGATTACAAGTAGTTCAAATTGATTCAGATAATAATTTTATAATGGTAAAAGGATCAGTTCCAGGAGCTACTGGTACTAATATTTTTATCAAACCCGCGGTCAAAGAATCTCCTAGGAGTAATTTTTTATGGAATTAACTGTAAAAGATGTTCCTATGTCTCTAATCCTTTCCGATGTCTTCTTTAAATTTAAATTCAATGAACCACTCATTCATCAAGTTATAGTCTCTTATGCGGCGACAGCACGACAAGGTACTAGAGCTCAAAAAAGTAGGGGGGAAGTGATAGGTTCTGGTAAAAAACCCTGGCGTCAAAAAGGATCGGGTAAGGCCCGAGCCGGATCATTACAAAGTCCTATTTGGCGTTCGGGAGGAGTAACATTTGCAGCTAAACCTCAACAACATAATCAAAAAATAAATAAAAAAATGTATCGAGGAGCTTTAAAAAGTATTATCTCTGAATTATTTCGTCAAAATAGAATTTTGGTATTTCAAAAATTTACTCTTGAACAACCAAAAACTAAATTTTTAGTACAAAAATTAAAAGATCTATCTTTAAACAAACCAATAATTTACTTGACTAAAGTAGAAACGAATTTAATACGGGCAGCAAGAAATCTACATGGAGTAGATGTACAAAATATTACAAATATTAATCCAATCAGTTTATTATCTTTTCATCAGGTGATATTCACTATCGATGCAATTAAGCAATTAGAGGTAATATTATCATGAATGATGAAATGCTTATGGAAGTTTTATATTCACCACATATTTCTGAAAAATCCACCCGATTTTTAGAACAAAAAAATACTCTTATAATTAGAGTGGCTAATAATAGTAACAAAGTTGTAATTAAAAGAGCTATCCAAAAATTTTACGGATTAGAAGTAAAAAATGTTAATATCATAGTAGTGAAAAAAAGAATGCGTGCTTATGGTAAAAATCAGTCTCTAGGAAAATCTGGTCGCTTATATACATGGCGTAAAGCATATATATCTCTAAAAGAGGGTTGTCAAGTTGATGAAATTATGAAAAGTACTAATGATTAAATTAAGAATAATTACTAGATATATAAGGATTTAAAATGGTTCTGGTTAAATGTAAACCTACTTCTCCTGGATGTCGTCATGTAGTAAAAGTAGTGAATAAAAATTTATATAAAGGTAAAGCTTTTTCTCCCTTATTAAAAAGTAAATTAAAAAATGGAGGAAGAAATAACCAGGGAAAAATTACTACCCGTCATATTGGAGGAGGCCATAAACAACAGTATCGATTAATAGATTTTAAACGAAATAAAGATAATATTCCTGCTTGCGTAGAACGCATCGAATACGATCCGAATAGATCAGCTAATATTGCGCTGATCTTATATAAGGATGGTGAAAGACGTTATATTTTAGCTCCGAAAGATTTAAAAAAAGGAGATAAAATAGAATCAGGTAATAACATTTCCATAAAGATTGGTAATAGTTTACCTCTGATTAATTTACCAGTAGGAACTATGATCCATAATGTAGAAATTAAACCCGGAAAAGGAGGACAGATAGCACGTTCTGCCGGTTCATATGCTCAAATTATTGCTCGTGAAGCATCTTATGTTACTATTAGATTACGTTCCGGAGAAGTACGGATGATCGCATCTCGTTGTAGAGCTACATTAGGAGAACTGGGTAATAATGAACATATGTTACGTGTGCTCGGAAAAGCTGGTGCTAAAAGATGGCGAGGAATTCGTCCCACTGTTAGAGGCACTGCTATGAATCCTGTTGATCATCCTCATGGAGGAGGTGAAGGTCGAAATTTTGGGAAACATCCTGTTTCTCCTTGGGGAGTACCTACTAAGGGAAAAAAAACTCGTAATAATAAACATACTGATAAATTTATTATTCATCACCGTAAAAAATAATTCATTATTTTATGCAGGATAATTAAAATGCCTCGTTCTATTAAGAAAGGACCTTTTATTGATTTACACTTATTAAAAAAAATAGAAAAATCTCTACAGAATAAAGATAAAAAACCTATTCGAACCTGGTCACGTCGATCTACTATATTTCCTAATATGATTGGTTTGACTATTGCTATTCATAATGGACGTCAACATATTCCGGTCTTTATTACTGAAGAAATGGTAGGACATAAATTAGGAGAATTTTCTCCTACTCGTACTTATCGCGGACATATACCAGATAGGAAAGTGAAAAAACGCTAAGGAGTAATAATGCAAAATATTGCAAAATATCGCAATGCTAAATGTTCGCCACAAAAAATGCGTATAGTTGCGAATCTGGTACGTGGAAAAGAAGTATCCGAAGCATTAAAAATTCTAAATTTTAATAAAAAAAAATCAGCGGATATTATTAAAAAAGTGTTAGGATCAGCTCTGGCTAATGCAAAAAATAATAATGGTATCAACATGGATTGTTTAAAAATAACACAAATTCTGATAGATAAAGGTTTAACAATTAAGCGTTTTATGCCAAGAGCTAAAGGACGAGCCGACCAGATTTTAAAACGCACTAGTAATATTACAATAATTGTATCAGATAATTAAGATCTGGAGATTGATAATGGGTCAAAAAACACATCCGAATGGTCTTAGACTAGGAATTATTACAACTTGGATATCAACATGGTACGCAAATACTAAAGAATTTTCTGCCAATTTAGAAAGCGATTATAAAATTCGCCAATTTCTTATGAAAAGATTATCCAAAGCTTATATTTCTCGTATTGTTATTGAACGTCCTGCTAAAAGTATTCGAATAACTCTACATTCAGCCCGTCCAGGAATTGTAATAGGCAAAAAAGGAGAAGATATTGAAAAATTACGGAAACAAGTAGCTAATCTTACGGACAGTCCGACTCAAATAAATATACATGAAATAAGAAAACCAGAATTAGATGCTAAGTTAGTGGCCGATAGCATCGCATCTCAATTAGAACGACGCATAATGTTTCGGCGTGCGATGAAACGTGCGGTGCAAAACGCAATGCGAGCAGGTGCTAAAGGAATAAAAGTAGAAATAAGTGGTAGATTAGGCGGAACAGAAATCGCTCGCACGGAATGGTCTCGAGAAGGACGAGTACCATTACATACATTTCGAGCAGATATTGATTATAGTCTTGGTGAGGCATTAACTACTTATGGAGTAATAGGAATCAAAGTATGGATATTTAAAGGAGAAATTTTAGGACATCGTAAACTAAATCTCAATGTTCATGCTATGTCAGACAAGAAGATAGGAAGATATTCTTTTAAAGAAAAAACACATCGAAAAAATCGTAAGTAAGGAGATTGTGTTTAATGTTACAGCCTAAGCAGACTAAATATCGAAAAATGCAAAAAGGACGAAACCGAGGACAAGTACAGGAAAAAATACATTTTGGTATTTTTGGATTAAAAGCCATTCAGCAAGGACGTTTATCTTCTCGTCAAATTGAATCTGCACGTCGAGCTATGAATAGGGCTATTAAACGTCAGGGTAAAATATGGATTAGAGTTTTTCCAGATAAACCAATTACAGAAAAACCCTTAGAAGTACGCATGGGTAAAGGAAAAGGGAATGTTGAGTATTGGGTTGCAGTTGTGAAACCTGGAAAAATTTTATATGAAATGGATGGAGTTACAGAAGAAATAGCTCGTGAAGCTTTTAAGCTTGCAACAGCAAAGTTGCCTCTAAAAACAACTTTTATAAATAAAAATAAATTGGTGATTTAGTGAAAATTAAATACGAAGAGAATAAAAACATTCAAGATCTAGAATTAGAGTTACTAAACTTAAAGAGAGAAAAATTAAAATTACGAATGCAATGTTTTTCTGCGGCTGGAACGCAGACTTCTGTGTTAAAAAAATTACGAAGACAAATTGCAAGTATCAAAAGAGTCTTAGCAGAAGGTAAAAGAAAAAATGTCAGTACTGAATAAAATTAAAACCATTCAAGGAAGAGTAAGTAGTAATAAAATGCAAAAAAGTGCAGTGGTATGTATTGAACGTTTTTTTAAACATTCTCTTTATGGTAAGTTTATCAAACGTACTACAAAAATTCATATCCATGATGAAAATAATGAATGTGCAGTAGGTGATGTAGTAGAAATTAGAGAATGTCGACCTTTATCTAAAACTAAATCATGGATATTAGTACGAATTGTAGAAAAAAATATTCACTCTTAAGAAAAATAATTCTAACAAAGAACCGGAAATATTAAATTCATGATACAAGAACGAACCATACTAACAGTAGCGGATAACTCCGGAGCAAAAAGTGTTATGTGTATTAAAGTCCTAGGAGGAACACGTCGACGCTATGCTAACATTGGAGATATAATTAAAATTTCTATCAAAGATGCGATACCGAGAGGAAAAGTTAAAAAAGGTGAGGTAATGAAAGCGGTAGTAGTACGCACTAAAAAAGGTATTCGCCGGAGTGATGGATCGCTTATTCGTTTTGATGGCAATGCATGTATTTTATTAAATAATACAACTCATCAACCGGTTGGTACTCGAATTTTTGGTCCGGTAACACGGGAATTAAGAAATGAAAAATTTTCTAAAATAATTTCTCTAGCTCCCGAAGTTTTATAAGGAAAGAGTTATTTATGGCTGCTAAAATACGTTCTGGAGATGAAGTAATAGTATTAAGTGGAAAGGATAAAGGTAAACATGGTACAGTAAAACGTGTTTTATCAATAGATAAGGTGATTATTGAACATATTAATTTAATTAAAATTCATCAAAAACCGATTCCTGCTTTAAATAAAGTAGGGGGAGTGATTATCAAAGAATCTCCTATCCACATTTCTAATGTGGCTATCTATAATAAAATAACTGGTGAAGCAGATAGGATTGGTTTTAAATGGCATCAGGGTAAGAAAAAACGATTTTTTAAAAAAAATAATGAATATTTGGTGGAGTAATAGATGCCTAATTTACAGTTAAAATATAAAACTATAGTAATCAATAATCTGATGAGTCAATTTCAGTATAGTTCTGTAATGCAAGTACCCAAAATACATAAAATAACATTAAATATGGGAGTAGGAGAGACACTATCGAATAAAAAATTTTTACAAGGAGCATTAGATAATCTAACTGCTATTTCAGGACAAAAACCTGTAATTACTAAAGCTCATAGATCTATAGCTGGATTTAAAATTCGCAAAGGTAATCCTATTGGATGTAAAGTCACTCTTCGAAGAAATCGAATGTGGGAATTTTTAGAACGTTTAATATATATTGCTATTCCCCGTATTCGAGATTTTAGAGGATTTTCTCTTAAATCATTTGATAATTTTGGTAATTATAGTATAGGAATTCGAGAACAAATGATTTTTCCTGAAATAAAATATGATAAAATTGATCATATTCGTGGAATGGATATTACTATAACTACTTCTGCACAATCTAATGAAGAAGCGTATGCTCTCTTAAGTGCTTTTAATTTTCCATTTCGGAAGTAAGGACAAAATAACTATATGGCTAAAAAATCAATATTATCGCGAGAAATAAAAAGGATTAAATTAGCTGCAAAATTTTTAGAAAAAAGAACATCTTTAAAAAATTTAATTTCTAATCCTAAAACTTCCTATAGTGAACGATGGAGTGCAGTATTAAAATTACAGACTCTCCCCCGAGATTCGAGTCGTTCTCGACAAAGAAATAGATGTTTACATACAGGTAAACCTCATGGTTTTCTACGAAAATTTGGACTAAGTAGAATGGAAATTAGAGAAACCGCTATGCGCGGAGAAATACCAGGATTAAAAAAAGCTAGTTGGTAATATATAAAATTATAGAATATTAGTTTAGGAGTAAATTAATATGAGCATGCAAGATCCTATTGCTGATATGATTACACGTATTCGTAATGGGCAAGCCGCGAAGAAATTATTTATCACTATGCCTGCTTCTAAGATGAAAATTTCCATTGCTCAAGTCTTAAAAAGTGAAGGATATATTGATAAATATCATATTCAAGGTGATCTTAAAAAAGAATTAGTAATAGAACTTAAATATTTTTTAGGAAAAGCAGTTATTGAAAATATTCAACGTATAAGTCGTCCTGGTTTACGAATATATAAACGTTTCAAAAACTTACCTAAAGTAATGTCCGGATTAGGAATTGTGGTAATTTCTACCTCGAGAGGAATTATGACGGATAGGAATGCTCGCCAAGCCCGAATGGGTGGTGAAATTCTCTGTTATGTAGCTTAATAAAGGAGAAAGAGATGTCGCGAGTAGCTAAATGTCCTATTTATCTTCCTCAAAATGTGTTAGTGAAATTAAAGGGACAAAATATTTGGGTTTCTGGTGCTAAAGGAACCTTACATTGTCTCATTCATAATGGAGTAGAAATTGTTCACATGGATCATATAATTACTTGTAAACCTTTTTCTTCCAGTGTGGTGAATGGATGGGCACAAGCCGGAACAGCTAGAGCGCTTATAAAAATTATGATAGTTGGAGTAACAGAAGGTTTTGAAAAGAGACTCCAACTTGTTGGCATTGGATATCGTGCTTTTATGAAAGGAAAAATTTTAAATTTAGCATTAGGTTTTTCTCATTTAATAGAGTATAAAATTCCTGAAGAAATTACAGTAGAATGTCCTACTCCTACTGAAATCGTATTAAAAGGAATTGATAAGCAGTTAATTGGTCAAACTGCAGCAAATATCTATTGCTATAGAAAACCAGATCCTTATAAAGGTAAAGGAATACGTTATATTAATCAAGTAATTCGTCTAAAAGAGGCTAAAAAAAAGTAAGATTAATAACTTATGAACAAAAAAATTGCTCGTATCCGAAGAGCGCGTTGTACACGAATGAAATTAAAAAAATTACAAATTATACGTTTATTAGTTCATCGTACTTCACGTCATATTTATGCTCAAATTCTTGAGGATACTAGGGAAGGATGTAAAGTACATGTTACAGCATCTACCTTAGAACCAGATATAAATCTTAAAGTAATTTTTACGGGTAATAAAGAAGCTGCCAGAATAGTAGGCACTACTATTGCACAACGTGCCCTGAAAAAAGGGATTGAAGTAATATCTTTTGACCGTGCAGGATTTTTATATCATGGACGAATTAGAGAGTTAGCCGAAGCTGCTAGAACAGCAGGTTTAAAATTCTAAATTCAGTCAAATAGCATATATCAATCTCAAAAAGAATTGGGATTAGATTTAAGATCTCGTCAGGAGTGTAATAATATTAAATGATTAATTCAAATATAGATAAGATAGGGGGAGATTTACAAGAAAAAATGATTTCTGTAAATCGAGTATCTAAAACTGTCAAAGGTGGACGTATATTTAGTTTTGCCGCTCTTACTGTAGTAGGTAATAAAAATGGTAGAGTAGGAGTTGGTTATGGTAAAGCGCGAGAAGTACCTATCGCCATTCAAAAAGCAATGGAAAAAGCACGTAGAAATATGGTTAATTTTTATCTCGATGATGGAACTTTATATTATCCTATAAAGGGATTTCATACTGGTACTAAAGTTTACATGCAGCCAGCTTCTGAAGGAACTGGTATTATTGCAGGAGGGGCAATGCGTGCAGTCTTGGAAGTTGCAGGTATCCGAAATGTATTAGCAAAATCTTATGGTTCCACCAATCCTCTTAATGTAGTTCGTGCCACTATAAAAGGACTTTCTAATATGAAAACTCCTGAAATGATTGCTTGTAAACGTGGTAAAAAAATTGAAGAAATTTACTGTTAATATTAAATAAAAATGTCTAAAATGATAAAAATTACTCAAATTAGAAGTTCTATTGGTCGTCTTCCAAAACATAAAGCAACTTTAAAAGGTCTCGGATTACGCTATATTGGACATAGTGTAATAAGAAAAAACATTCCCGAAATTTGTGGAATGGTTCAAACTATTTCATACCTCCTGAAGATAGAAGAGGTTCAGTAAATATGTATTTAAATACTATTAGTCCTTCTTTAGGTGCTAAAAAAAATCCTAGAAGAGTAGGAAGAGGCATTGGGTCTGGATTAGGAAAAACTGGTGGTAGAGGACATAAAGGACAAAAATCTCGCTCTGGTAATAAAATCCATCGAGGTTTTGAAGGTGGGCAAACGCCTTTATATAGACGGTTACCTAAAGTGGGATTCCATTCCCTTAAAAAATTACAAAGTGCACAAATTATTCTTGGCGATCTGGAAAAGATAAAGTGTATAAATATTAATCTTAATATTTTAAAAAAGTATGGTCTGGTAAGTAATAAAATAAGATTTGCTAAGATCATTTCCTCGGGAAAAATAAGTATTCCTCTTATTATTCATGGCACTATACGCGTAAGTAAAGGAGCACAATGTGCTATTGAAACTGCAGGAGGCAAAATAGAGGATAATAATTATATATATGAAGATAAATAAAATCTCATCTACTTTGGATTTGCAGACTTATAAAGGAGGATTTCAATCTCTTAAAAGACGATTATTATTTGTTGTATTAGCTATCATAGTTTTTCGAATTGGTTCTTTTATTCCTCTGCCCGGGATAGATGTAACTATCATTTCTGAGTTATTTGAGAAACAACGAGGAACTATTTTAGAAATGTTTAATATGTTTTCAGGAGGAGCTTTAAGTCATGCTTCAATTTTTTCTTTAGGAATCATGCCCTATATTTCTGCATCAATTATCATACAATTACTTACTGTTCTACATTCAGGTTTAGGAGATTTAAAAAAAGAAGGAGAAACAGGAAGACGTAAAATTAATCAGTATATACGTTATTGTACTCTCCTCTTAGCTTTGCTTCAAGCCACCGGCATTGCATTTGGATTATCTAATATGCCGGGTATGCAGAGATTAATATTATTTCCTGGATTTTCATTTTATTTAACAGCTATTACTAGTTTAGTATCGGGTACTATGTTACTTATGTGGTTAGGAGAAAAGATAACTGAACATGGTATTGGAAATGGAATCTCAATCATTATTTATATTGGCATAGTTGCCGGATTACCACCAGCTCTAGGAAAAACTCTAGAACATTTTAGATTAGGTGAATTACATTTTTATCAGCTTTTAATAACAGTAATGATGGTATTTATTGTTACTTTATTAGCTGTGTTTGTTGAAAGAGGACAACGAAAAATTAAAGTACATTATGCTCTTAGACAGCCAATACGAAGAATTAATATAGTAACTTTACAACATCATACTACTCATTTACCATTAAAAGTAAATATGGCGGGAGTCATACCAGCTATATTCGCATCTAGCATTATCTTATTTCCTGCTACCCTAGCTTCTTGGTTTGGAGGAGGTTTAGGATGGTCTTGGTTAACTAAATTAGGTTATATTTTTCAACCAGGTAGACCTTTATATATGCTTAGCTATACGATAGCAATTATTTTTTTCAGTTTTTTTTATACCTCTTTAGTTTTTAATCCACGAGAAACGGCGGATAATTTAAAAAAATCAGGAGCTTTTTTACAAGGACTTCGACCTGGTGAACAAACGGCAAAGTATATAAATAAAATAATGAATCGTTTAACTTTAATGGGGGCTTTATATATAATAATAATCTGTTTATTACCTGAGTTAATACGAGGATCTTTAGGCGTTCCATTTCATTTTGGAGGAACATCATTGTTAATTGTGGTAGTAGTAATTATGGATTTTATGTCTCAAATACAAACAATCATGATGTCTAAACAATATGAGTCAATTTTGAAAAAAGCTAAACTGAAAGGTTATGAACGTTAAGGAGCCTTCATGAAGGTACGCACTTCGGTTAAAAAATTATGTCGTAATTGTAAAATAGTAACTCGAAGAGGAGTAGTAAGAATTATTTGCACTGATCCTAAACATAAGCAGCGACAAGGATAGTAAAATCAGGTAAAAATTAGTACAGAATAAGTGTATCTTTGGTTAAAGATTGATATAATCCAAAATAATATCATCTAACACATTTCATGTCATTCCATAGGAGCATATAGTGATCCGTATAGCAGGCATTAATGTATCAGAGAATAAAAATGCTATTATAGCTTTAATGACAATATATGGTATTGGTAGAAGTCTAGCTCGAATAATTTGTGCTGCGGGAGGAATATGTGAAGATATAAAAATGAAGAATCTAACCGACAAACAACTTGATTTTTTAAGAAGTCAAGTACTTCAATATACTATTGAAGGAGATCTCCGGAGGCAAGTCTCTCTTAATATAAAGAGACTTATAGATGTCGCGTGTTATCGGGGGTTGCGTCATAAAAAAAGTTTACCAGTTCGTGGACAACGTACCAAAACTAATGCTCGAACTTGTAAAGGACCACGCAAACCAATCAAAAAATAAAATAAAAAATGTGAAATATATATGACTAAAATAACAAAATCACGAAAACGCGTAAAAAAACAAATTTTAGATGGAGTAGCTCATATATATGCTTCTTTTAATAATACTATAGTTACTATTACTGATCGTCAGGGTAATGCGTTAGGATGGGCTACATCGGGAGGTTCGGGATTTCGTGGTTCACGTAAGTCTACCCCGTTTGCGGCACAAATAGCAGCTGAACGATGTGCAGCCGCTGTTAAAGATTATGGTTTGAAAAATTTAGAAGTGTGGGTGAAAGGACCTGGTCCAGGTAGAGAATCAAGTATCAGAGCTTTAAATGCTGCCGGATTTCGTATTATTAACATAACTGATGTAACCCCTATCCCTCATAATGGATGTCGTCCTCCTAAAAAGAGACGAGTGTAAAATTACTCTAATAATTGGAGTAAGGAGAGAAATTATATGGGCAGATATTTAGGACCAAAACTTAGGTTAAGTAGACGAGAAGGAGTAGATTTATTATTAAAATCTGGTATACGTAGTTTAGATTCTAAATGTGCACTTGAACGTTATCCTGGACAACATGGGTATCGAAAAAATCGTTTATCTGATTATGGTCTGCAATTACGTGAAAAACAGAAAATTCGTCGAATATATGGAATATTAGAACGACAATTTCGTAATTATTATAAATTAGCCAGTCGTCTTAAAGGAAATAAGGGAGAAACTCTTTTGCAACTCTTAGAGAGACGATTAGATAATATTATCTATCGTTTGGGCTTTGCTTCTACCCGTGCAGAAGCACGGCAACTAGTATCTCATAAAGCAATTAATGTAAATAATAAGGTAGTGAACATACCTTCTTATCAAGTCTCTCCACATGAAGTTATTAGCATAAATAATAGAGCACGAGATCAACAACGTATAAAAATTTCTTTATCATTAGCTGCTGAACGTCAAGAACCTAGTTGGCTACAAGTTAATATTGCTGAGCTCTCTGGATATTTAAAGAATGTACCAGAACGAATAGATCTTCCAAAAGATATCAATGAACACATGATTATAGAGTTGTACTCTAAATAATTTTGATATCTTACTACTTTTTATAAAATATCTCAATCAAAATAATACGAGGAAAGAATGCAGAGTAATATTACAGGATTACTAAGACCACATTTAGTAAAAATTGAGCACAAAAGTTTGACCCATGCTCAAATTACTCTAGAACCATTAGAACGTGGATTTGGTCATACTTTGGGAAATGCTTTAAGACGGATATTATTATCTTCGTTACCAGGATGTGCAGTTACAGAAGTAGATATCGAGGGAGTATTACATGAATATACAAGTCAAGTAGGCATACAAGAAGATATATTAGAAATTATTTTAAACTTAAAACAACTAGCAGTCAAAATAAAAGATAAAAATAAAAATGAAGCTTGTATTTTGCTAAATAAATCTGGTTTAGGACCCGTTACAGCTGCTGATATTATACATGATATAAATATTGAACTGGTGAGACCCAAACAGATAATTTGTAATTTAACTAGCGTGAGATCTTGTATAAATATGCGCATTAAAGTAGAAAGAGGTCGAGGATATATTCCGGCTTCAGTTAGAGTAAAAACTTTGACTGATCGACCTATAGGTCGACTATTGGTTGATGCATGTTATAGTCCAATAGAACATATTTCTTATAATGTAGAATCAGCAAGAGTAGAACAACGTACAGATCTAGATAAATTAGTTATAGACATGAAAACAAATGGTACTATAGATCCAGAAGCAGCCCTTAGAAATGCAGCTACTATTTTAGCAGAACAATTACAAGCATTTGTGGATTTACGTGATGTGTGTAAACCTGAAATAAAAGAAAAAAAACCTGAAGTTGATCCTCTTCTATTACGAACCGTAGATGATTTAGAGTTAACTGTCAGATCTGCTAATTGTCTGAAAGCAGAAGCAATTCATTACATTGGGGATCTAGTGCAACGTACTGAAGTAGAATTACTCAAAACTCCTAATTTAGGAAAAAAATCTTTAAATGAGATTAAGGATGTATTAGCAGTGAGATCTTTAAGATTAGGAATGCGCTTACAAAATTGGCCTCCCTCAAGTCTGCTGGAATCAGAAATCAATACAAGGAAAAAATAATGCGACATCGTAAAATTGGACGTAAACTAAACTGTAAAAGTAACATGCGAAAAGCTTTATTTCTAAATCTATCCAAAGAATTAGTTAGACATGAAATTATTAAAACTACTTTACCTAAAGCGAAAGAACTTCGTCGTATTATTGAACCTCTTATTACTTTTGCTAAAGTAGATAATGTATCCCGAAGAAGATTAGCTTTTGCTAAAATCAGAACTCAGACAATAGTAAAAAAATTATTCGATGATATTGGTCCACGATTTATCAATTGTCCGGGAGGATACACAAGAATATTAAAATGTGGTTTTCGTACTGGAGATCAAGCTCCAATGGCATATATTGAGCTAATTAATCGTTCTTAAAAATCCACATTCTAATGAACTTAACGTTAAGGAGTAGAAGCAGAAATTTTAGGTACTATATTAACTACTATTTTCGTTTTTACCTTAGGATGAAACTCTAACAATACTTCATGTTTTCCACTAGTTCGTAAACTATCTTCTGGTAGTTTAATTTCATTTCTATTAATTAGAATACCGGTCATTATAATGCTATTCATAATTTCTCGAGTTCCAATCGAACCAAATAATTTACCTTCCGGACCAGTTTTAGCAGAAATTTTGAATTCTCCCACAGAGTTAATTTCAGCGGATCGTTTTAAAGCATTCTTTAATAATTCTAATTTTTGTGTTTCTAATTGCTGTTGTTGTGTATAAAAAAACTCTATATTCTGACTAGTAGCAGGAAGAGCTAATCGTCTCGGAAATAAAAAGTTTCTAGCATATCCCGCTTTTACCGAAACTTGCTCTCCAGATTTACCTAAATTTGATACAGTATCGAGTAAAATAATTTTCATATATATTCTCCGTAGATATGGAAAGATGTAGATCATTATTGGCGATCAGTATAGGATATTAAAGATAAAAAACGCGCTATTTTTATAGCTCTCGATAATTGTCGTTGATATTTAGCACAGGTCCCAGTAATCCTACTCGGAACTATTTTACCACTTTCAGTAACATAGTTTTTGATAGTAGAAATATCCTTATAATCAATAATTTTTACGCCTTCTGCAGTGAAACGACAAAATTTACGTCGACGAAAATAATATGTCATTTATTACTAATCCTCTCTTAATTTATTTACTCTTTTTTATGTAGGGTATTATTATATAATACTGACAAATTATCATTTGATGATAAAAATCAGTTGGTTGTTCATTAAAGCTTTTAGCTTAATATTGGTTATAAAATTTTTAGATACATACCTTTTTAAAAGCAATGAAACAGATCTAATCCAACTAAATATTGTTCTTATTTAATAAGAACTAAAGTTTCAGCTCACTCTTTTCTACACCGAAACACATGATAATTTTATATTAAAATTAAATAACGTAGTCTTCACTTTCACTCTTCTTAGAGATATTATTACTTTCTGGTGTATCTTTTTTTAGCAATTTTGCTATAGGAGATAATTCAGTAAAGGCATGTTTTACACTCATTATAATACTTCTAATAATCTTATCATTATAGCGAAAATTAACATTTAACTCTTGAATAACAGATGGAGTAGTTTCTATGTTTAAAAGAACATAATAGGCTTTATGTAATTTCTTAATGGGGTAAGCTAAAGTACGTCGTCCCCAATTTTCTAGACGATGTATTTTTCCTCCGTTTGAACTAATAGTGTTGGAATAAGTATCTATCAATATCTGTACTTCTTCACTCTGATCAGGATGGATCATCAATACGATTTCGTAATGACGCATTAAAATTTCTCCTTTTTCTGGATCTATTATTATTTAATATTTATTAAAATTATTAAAAAAACGCTGGCGCACTGCTTCAAAAAGACAGATACCCGTCGCTACAGAGACGTTAAGTGTGGAGATATTTCCGATTATAGGAATACTAATCAGCTGATCACAATATTTTTTCGTTACACTCCTGATTCCATGAGATTCGGAACCCATAACTAATGCTATAGATCCAGTCAATTTACTCTTATACAGAGACTGTTGTGAGTTAGCACTTGTTCCTATCACCGATACTTGGCATTCATTAAGAGTTCTTAACATTTGGTTAATATTAGTAACCGTAAAAATATTGATATCTTCCAAAGAACTACACGCAATTTTTTTTACTGTAGCATTATTAATCTTTGCGGAATGATGTTTAGAAATTACCACTGCATCAACACCAGCAGCATTTGCTGTACGCAAACACGCTCCTAAATTATAGGGATCCGTGATCCTATCTAATATTAATAATAAGGGATCTATTTTATTTATTAAAAATTTTAATAAATCTTTTTCACCAGATCTCAGGTCATCTGTAATATGTAATAAAATTCCTTGATGTACTTTTCCTCCCGTTTTCGAATTCATCCACTTACGGCTGACAGCATGGATAATAATTTCTTGTTTTTCAAGCAGATCTATTATAGATTGCAAACGTTTGTTTTTAAATTCTTTTATAATATATGCTACTTTACAACATTGAGGTTTAGATTGTAGGAGTGAATATACTGCATGGATCCCATAAATTAACTTAGTCATGTTAATAAAAGTTATTTTTTTACTTTATTTTGCTCAAAATTCATTAATTGTTCCAAATTGTCTCTAAAAGTTTATTTTCTTATTAAAGAAAAAAATATTAATTTCTAGAGTAGAAAAGATCTAGTTCTATCTAAATAGAAGATCACTACTTAAATATTTTACTATTTCTGTAAGCATTTCAATGCTGTATCTATCTCGGATAAAAGATAATATTGTTATATATAAAAATTTCACATTTAATAACAAACAATGCCTGATAAGATTTTATCTATTTTATTCAAATTCGTTTATCAATTCTTCGACTGAAGATATTTAAATAAAAATTTCACATTAATTAATGATGAAATTATCCTCTTAACATATGATCTTATAGATCATGTTATTAATTAAAATAATGTTCTCTTGATTCGTCACTAAGACAAAAAATAATAATCTTATTACCTCACACTAGTTGTTTCCTAATGATCAAATTATAATAATTTGTCTTTTAAAAATTTTTCAATTTAATCAGAACTATAATACTTAATGAAACATTGTATCTGATAATTTTCATTTTTTTTTGAAAATATACTTTAAAATTGACTCTGTCGTGCGATTAAGACTTAACCATAATTAGTATTTCGTAATTAATCTTTTTAGAAGCTGCAAAATTCATTTTGAAATTTTTTATTAACATTAATAATGTTTCACTTAATCTTATAATACAACAAGGATTACGTAAAATAATAGTTTTCTCTCTTTCTGGACCAGTACAAATAATCTCAATAACTCTTCCTAATAAGAATTATATCCATTGAATATGTTTTTCTGCGGGTAATGTTAAGTCGAAAAAAATTTGTTATGCATTGCGTAGATTCTGTCCATCCTGGCAAACTTTCATATAACAGCGTAATATTTGTGTATTACTCTGTTATAGATGGTAGATACTTTATTTCAGACCCATCATTTCTTTTATATGCGACACATATTTTTAATTTTTTTTTAAAATATCTATCGCATCTAATTTGGTTACACACAGTGGGGACAAAGTATTAACTTATCTTTCCGGATAGCTACTGCCTCTAATGATCCAGTTCGTTTACGTGTGCCTGTTGTTGATCCATATTCCTTTGCTTTTATACAAAGATCGTCTTTAACTTCATCTCTTAATTACGTTTAAATGGTCAATTTACTACCCGCGTAGTAGTATATTTTTTAACTATGCCGATAATATTCTCTATAGAACGAGGTCGAATTCTTACTCCAGTGTACTATATTAGAAGAAGTAACATAGCAATCGGTTCCATGATCTATATCCGCCACCTGCCTTGCGAATCTTTTAATAAAATAATTTACCTTTTTTATAGGCATCAGATAACAAGATATCTACATCAGTAGTGAAATTAGGCAGTAATTCAGCAAAGAATAAGTTTTATCTAGTACTTTTTGATCAAAAATTTTTTCTTTACAAAAATATGCTAACTGAAAATTATGAAAATACATAACTTCTTTTAATTGGTCCAGAAATTTATTTTGATTACATTCCTCACAAATACGAATACCTCTTTACCCCACTTTATCTGCGTAAGCTAGACCTATTACTTGGATCGTCGTGCCTAGTGGCTTTTATTTTGCCGAATTTTTTCTCTAGCTATATCTAAAGCCCTATGAGAGGGTAACACTAAAAAACAGATATGAGAGATTAATAATCTTTTTTCGGACGAAAATAGCTTGATTGTTTAGTTCTTGTACTTCTTTGAAGAAATCCTCTAGGAAGACTACTACGCCCATAACCTATTATGTTTATATAAAATTTCCGAGGAAATTAAATGTAAATATTTTTTACCATTTATGACTAGAGTATGTCTCGCATTATGTCAACCTGGAAATATTACGACAGACTTAGCTTATTCTGTTAATAAATCTCCAATTTGGACTGTTCTTCATCATCCTATTGAGGACCTCAAATTACAATATTTTTACTCATTTTTATATCACTAAGAATTTTTAATAAAGATCGTTGTACTTCTTTAAGTATCGACTTAAATCATTTTTGTAAATAGCACTTAAATATAACTAAATAATTTATTATTACTCGGCACGAGAGGATTTGAACCTCTGACCCCTGCCACCCCATGACAGTGCGCTACCAAACTGCGCTACGTGCCGTAAATTTATAATTCAACTCGGATAAAATCAATATGAATAATTTTAGACTTAAATGGATGGTGCTGTATTTCTTTAACTTTTACATAGTTTTCTTTCTTATTTACAATGAGAAGGAGTTTTTCAGTAAAAAATTTACTTTGCTCTTCTAACTTTATTACAATATTATGATCCAATATTAGAAATATAGGAGGATGATTTCCTCCATAAATAATAGCGGGAAACATATTCTCTAATCGTAAACGTCTACTAGCAGATGTTCCATGTATAATTTTGGGTATAGCATTAATCGTAATCATTTTATCGGTTTTCCATCCAATTAACAATCATCATAACATTTAATGTTACTCACTGTAGTTAGTGAGGTAACTAGTAATTTTTATCATATTTTCTCTTCTTTAAGAAAGAATGATTGAGATTAACTATTATTTTCACCAATTCTTTTTAACCATGCAATTTCTTCTTTCCATATTAAAAAATTAGGAGTTTCGAGTATCATAGGTATTTTCTCAAAACGAACATCTTGTATTATCCATCTAAAAGCTGCTAAACCTATATTACCTTGACCTAAATTTTCGTGTCGATCAATGCGACTATTAAGAAAATTTTTACTGTCATTAAGATGCATAGCCCGTAGATATGTTAGGTTAATAATTTTATCAAAATCCAAAAAAGTTTTTTGATATGTGTCCGGTGTAGTAAAATTATAACCAGCCGAAAAAGCATGACAAGTATCAAAACATACTCCAATACGAGATTTATCTTCTACTTGATCAATGATTGATGCAATTTGTTCAAAACTATGACCAATAGTACTACCCTGTCCAGCTGTGTTTTCAATCAGAGCAATTATATTAGTTGTATTATCAAATGCTATATTAATAGATTCAGCGATCCGTTTAATACATGATAATATGCTTATCTGATTTAAATGACTACCAGGATGAAAATTAATAAATTTTAATTTTAATTTATTACAACGATTTATTTCATCTATAAAGGATTCTCGTGATTTTTCTAAATTGTATTTGACTGGATGTCCAAGATTAATTAAATAACTAGTATGCGGAACGATCTGGTTAGAGGTAAAATTATATATTTTACAAAATTTAATAAAATTATTAATGGTTTCTTCATTCATCGGTACAGACATCCACTGTCGAGGATTTTTAACAAAAAGTGCAAAAGCAGAGGCATTAAGATAATGGGCTTGTAATACAGCATTTTTTAAACCGCCTGTTATACTAACATGGACGCCTATATATTTCATATAAATTTTAAAAAATTAAATATTAATGATATCACCAAAATTATTTGATTTTTGATAATTAAGAATTAAAATATATTACCCTAAAAATTTATTTAGTTCAAACAAAACTAAAAATATAGCAGTAAAGATCATCTTTAGTTATTATTACTACTGACTTTTTTAGTTAGAGATATATCTTTATTAGATTAATAAAAGTACTGCTTTCTTAAGAGGTTGTGATTCAAAAATCATTTAATGAAGAAAAATCAGCTATCAATCAATTAAATATTTTGGTTCACAGAAAATATAAATAATTATTGAGAGAGATATTTTTGTTATAAACATACAAAAAATATAGTAATGATGCATGATCTATTATTTCACGGATCACTGGATTATTCTAGTTGACATAATTCTTCTAAAGAACTAGTTAAGAATCTTAACTCAGATGATAAATAAAATTCACCTCACTATCTTAGTTAAGATAGTTTCGTTTGTATTTTAATTTCTAAATATTTATTTGCTAATCAGAGAAGATACGTAAAATTGACAACCAATAATTGTGTTAACATAATAATTATCTTTCAAGGTAAAAAATTTACTGGTAATAATCAAGAAATATTAATAGAACAACTCGAAAAGCAAGGTTTTAGAATTCCTTATTATTGTCGAGTAGGGATTTGTGGACAATGTCAACTACAATTAATCTCCGGCCAAATCCTTCCTCCGGCGAGAAATAAATGTTTTCTATCTTGCTCTTCTATACCTAGTAGTAATATTGAAATAGCTTAATAGTAATTATATTAATTACTACTTTTAGTATATTTATTGTATTGTATATTCCATGTGAGTAAATATAGGAAATATATGATTTGATCATTTATTTTAATAATCTGAATCAATGAGAGATTAAATCTATAAGATAGAATTGTTTTTTAAAAATTATTTATTCATGTATTTTTACCACCACTGTTAATATTTTTCTTGTAGGATAATATAATTGTTTATTTTTTTGTCTAAAATGATAAAGACAGCAAGAAAAAAATTAATAATTAATGACTTAATTCAAACATTATCTACTCAAATATCTTTAACATTTTTAATGTTAGTATTTTATAATGAACATAGTTTCGGTGATAGATATCCTCCAAGGTAGGATTGATGTTAATACAATTGTAACTTTAACAGGATGGGTTCGAACTCGAAGATCATCAAAGGCGGGTATTTCATTTATATCTCTAAATGATGGTTCTTGCTTAAAGAATATGCAAGTTATTACAGATGAATCATTATCTAATTATCAACAAGAAATATTACGTTTATCTACAGGATGTTCGGTCATTGTAACAGGTAAGCTAGTAATTTCTCCAGGAAAAAATCAAAAGTGGGAGATTATTACTCATAAAATTAAGATATTAGGTTGGGTAGAAAATCCTGAAACTTATCCTATTTCATCAAAAAAACATTCGGTACAATACTTACGAGAGCTTCTTCATTTACGTCCCCGTACTAATTTCATTAGTTCTATGATCCGAATACGTCATAGCATTGCTCAAGCTATCCATAGTTTTTTTCATAAAAATGGTTATTGGTGGATATCTACTCCAATTATTACTTCTGCTGATCCTGAAGGTATAGGATCCATGTTTCGGATAACCACATTAGATCTAGATCATTTACCTCGAAATTGCCATGGTAATATAGATTTTAAGAAGGATTTTTTTGGTAAGGAAATTTTTCTTACTGGCACGGGACAGTTAAATGCAGAAGCCTATGCTTGTGCTTTAAAAAAAATTTATACTTTTGGCCCTACTTTTCGAGCAGAAAATTCTAATACTAGTCGTCATTTATCAGAATTCTGGATGGTTGAACCTGAAGTAGCATTTGCTACATTACAGGATATTATTATCTTAGCAGAAGAACTATTAAAATCGATTATAAGAACAGTACTTAGTGAACGAGAAGAAGATATAAATTTTTTATCTTCTTTTTTAGATGTCAAAATGGTACCAACTTTAGAAAAAGTGCTTTCTACTAGAATCATTCGGATAGATTATACTGAAGCTATAAAAATACTATTATCTAGTAATAATAAATTTACAATTCCAGTTTTCTGGGGCGTGGATCTTGCCTCGGAACATGAACGATATCTAACTGAGCATTATTTTCATCAACCTATAATTGTAATAAATTATCCTAAAGATATCAAGGCTTTTTATATGCGTATTAATGATGATAGTAAAACTGTAGCTTCTATGGATCTTTTAGTACCTGGCATAGGTGAAATTATTGGTGGTTCTCAGCGAGAGGAAAGAATTAGCTTACTTGATAGTCGTTTAGATGCGTTGGGATTAAAGAAAGAAGATTATTATTGGTATCGTGATTTACGGAAGTATGGTACAGTTCCTCATTCAGGTTTTGGTTTAGGTTTTGAACGTTTAATATCGTATATAACTGGAATACCGAATATAAGAGATGTCATTCCTTTTCCTAGGACTGCTAGAAATGCTCGTCTGTAGACTAATATTACTTGATATGGCATTTATAGTGAAAATACAATGATTGACAAATATAATTTTTCTATTTTATAATACAAAGCAAATTTATTGATCCTCTGTAGTTCAGTTGGTAGAACGGCGGACTGTTAATCCGTATGTCACTGGTTCGAGCCCAGTCAGAGGAGCCATAAATTATTAACTCTATTTTGGAGAATCTCAAAATTATAACTGTAATTATTGAGAGAACTCTTAGAATGATATTCTTTATAGATGGACTCCCATTGATCAGAAGTATATAATGGAAAATAAGCATCTCCCGCTACTTCTAAGTCAATAGAAGTGACATAAAGGAAATTAGCTACACTTAATAACTGATTATATATGCTCTCTCCACCAATCACCATAATTTCTTTTCCCTTGATTTCTTTCCCCTTTCGAGCAAGTTCGAGAGCCGATGATATTGAGGGGACAAAAAATACGTCTTTGTGATGTTTATGAATTGTTTTACTAACCACGATATTATATCTGCCCGTTAAAGGCACTTCTCCAAGAGATTCCCAGGTACATCGACCCATAATGATGGGTTTATTCCAAGTATGTTTTTTGAACCAAATTTTATCCAGTGGTAAATTCCATGGTAAGGAATTTCTGCTGCCAATAACGTTATTATAAGACCTAGCTACAATTAAACTTATTATCATAATTTTCGATTTCTTTTCTAAGAAAAGTATATAAAACAGCTATCAAATGGATACATATCTTTCATTTAATTTTCATATCTTTATAATAAAGATAATCAAATTTTTGGTTCATAAAATGAATTTATTGTAACTAATTGAATAGTTCGAAATGTTGCCGATTGTTGAAAATTTCAAGTTAAGTATATGACTAAAAAAATTAAAACAAAATTTTTCTCCGATAAATAATGGTTAATAAAGTTATATACCTAACATAAAATTTACAGGCACCAGAAGTATTATTCATCTTAATGATTTTGTTTCTTCTTTTCAAGAAAGAAATCAACGAATTTTCAGGGATGCAGGATCTAAAACACCATTTATAAACTTATAACTATCCTCGGATCCAAATATTTTAGCTAATTCGATACCTTCATTAATAACTACTTTACAAGGAATTTCATGCCGATAAAGAAGTTCAAATAAGGAAATTCTCAAAATTACTTTTTCTATCTGTCCTACATGCTCTAATCTGCGATTAATGTTAATTTTAATTAACTGATCTATCTCGGGATAATGATTCACTACGCCGTGTAATAAGTCATGAAAATATATGAAGTCTATATTTTTTCCATTTAAGTATGAAAGAAACTGATGTTCAATTTCGCTGATATCATCCCCTGATAATTGCCATCCGTACAATGCTTGGAGCGCACACTCGCGCGCTCTTTTTCTATTTCGTTTGAATGAAAAGTTATTCACAAGAATAATCTATAGTCCTATTATATTTAAAAATATTTATTTAAATTACTCTGAAATTTATAGTACTCCAGTGATCACTGTTATTTTACTGCTCTCTTGGTATTGCGAAGAATACCATCGTTTATATTTGATGCTAGGATCAAATTATCTCAGTAAATATTATATTCATATATTATTTACATATAAAATATATGTAGGAAGGTGGTGCCTGGAGGTGGAATTGAACCACCGACACAGGGATTTTCAATCCCTTGCTCTACCAACTGAGCTATCCAGGCTTATATTTAAATAATTTTTTTTGGAGAAGACTGTTCTATTTTTGATATTTTATTATCTTTATTCATAGTAATCTTTACTGAGTACAATCAGTTATCCATGAAAGATATTTTTTATCTCCCATTGCAACTGATAATACTAATATTTCCGGTATTTGATATGGATGATGATCTTTAATAAAAAGTTGTAAGGATGATAATTTAACTGAATCGGTTTTTATTACCATTTGTACTTCTTGAGATATTTTAATCTTTCCCTCCCAGAAGTATAAACTAGTGGCCTGCCGTAGGTTCGTAACACAACCTGCGAGTCTTAACTGCAACATTTTTTCTGATAATTGAAATGCCCACTTTTCATTAGGTACAGTACACAAAACAATAATTGTAGTGGTGTCATTCATCTTAATACTCCTTTTCAGGAATAGAATTACATGAAATTTTAGAAAAAATTATTTTAAAATTGGTTCAATTACTCGTTGTAATCCTACTAAATGTTCATTGGGAGAGGTACGAATTAAAACTACTCCTTGAGTATTACGACTAACAAGACTGACTTCAGAAACTCTGGTTCGTACTAGGGTCCCCGCATCTGTAATCATCATGATTTGATCTTCTTTTTCTACTTGTACTGCTCCAATTACTGACCCATTACGCTTAGTTACTTTTATGGAAATAACTCCTTGAGTAGCTCGAGATTTAAGAGGAAATTCTTGAATAGAAGTACGTTTACCATATCCATTTTTAGTGACTATTAGGATATCTCCTTTTTCTTGCGGGATAATTAATGATACCACATGATCTTCAGATGACAGTTTTATTCCACGTACTCCCGAAGAACTACGACCCATAGGTCGCACAGTATATTCTTTAAATCGCACTACTTTACCGCCAGCCGAAAATAGCATAACTTCATTAGTACCACCAGTTATATCTACACCTATTAGTTCATCACCATTATTAAGATTAATGGCAATAATGCCGCTATTACGAGGTCTAAGAAATTCAATTAATGGAGTTTTTTTAACTATTCCATTTGCAGTTGCCATAAATACATGGCGACCTGCAACATATTCATGTACCGGAAGGATTGTAGTAATACGTTCATTAGTATTTAATGGTAAAAGATTTATAATAGGTCTTCCTTTTGAACCGCTATTTGATTCTGGTAACTGATATACCTTAAGCCAGTATAAACGACCCAAACTTGAAAAACACAGAATAGAATCATGTGTATTAGCTACTAGAATTCGCTCTATATAATCTTCTTCTTTAATAGAAGCAGCAGATCTTCCCTTTCCGCCTCTATGTTGCGCTTCATATTCGGATATACGTTGATACTTAACATATCCTTGATGGGATAATGTAACTACTACTACAGTTTTATTAATTAGATCTTCCAAATTCACATCTATCGTTTTAGCAGTAATTTCAGTATGACGTTGATCACCAAACTGATCTCTAATCTTTTCTAGTTCCTCACGGATCACTTTCATTAAAATTTTAGGAGTATTGAGAATATGATCAATCTTAGTAATTGTTGATAATAAATTTTCATGATCTTTTATCAAATGTTTCTGTTCTATACTAGTTAATTTATGTAAACGTAATTCTAATAAAGCTTGTACTTGTTTGATAGAAAGAAAATATTTTTCTTCTCGACTGTGATTAGTAAGATATTGAGATAAATTATGTTCTTTTAAAGAAAAAGAATATGCTCTTAAAGTTGCTGTAGCTTCGATGGTATTTTTAGCATTACGAATGATTTCAATAATCAGATCAATATTAATTAATGAGACTATTAATCCCTCTAATATATGGGCGCGTAATCGTGCTTTATGTAAATCAAAAATTAACCGTCTTGTCACTACTTCCCGACGATGACTAATAAAAGCAGCAATAATATCTTTTAAGGATAAAATCTTTGGTTTTCCCTGATCCAAGGCTACCATATTAATACTAAAAGTAATTTCTAACGAGGTTAGATTATAAAGATTATTTAAAACTACTTTACTGAGAGCATCTCTTTTAATTTCAATTACTATCCGTATACCATCTTTATCGGATTCATCACGTAATGAACTAATTCCAGTAATCTGTTTTTCTCTTACTAATTCAGCAATTTTTTGCATTAATCTAGATTTATTCACTTGATATGGTATTTCAAAAAAGATCAGAGTTTCTCGTCCTGAGCGAAGATCTTTTTCTATTTTATAACGTGCTCGAATATAAATTTTTCCTCTACCAGTATGGTAGGCTTCTTGAATTCCACTACTACCATTAATAATTGCAGCAGTCGGAAAATCTGGTCCTGGAATATGTTCGAGAAGTTCTTGAATACTAATATTCTCATTATCTATATATGCGAGACATCCATTTATAACTTCTATTAAGTTATGTGGAGGAATATTAGTAGCCATCCCTACAGCAATGCCAGATGCACCATTAATTAATAAATTAGGTATCTTAGTAGGTAAGACTACTGGTATTAGTTCATGTCCATCATAGTTAGGAACAAAGTCCACAGTCTCTTTGTCTATATCTGACAACATCTCATGAGATATTTTAGACATACGAACTTCAGTGTAACGCATTGCTGCGGCGGAATCGCCATCAATTGATCCAAAATTTCCTTGACCATCTACTAAGATATAACGTAATGAGAAAGGTTGTGCCATTCTCACTAAAGCCTCATATACCGCCATATCACCATGAGGATGGTATTTACCGATTACATCACCTACTATCCGGGCAGATTTTTTATAAGTTCGATTCCAATCATTACCTAATATATGCATAGCATAAAGAATACGACGATGGACAGGTTTTAATCCATCTCTAACATCCGGTAATGCGCGACCTACTATTACTGACATCGCATAATTTAAATATGATTTTTCTAATTCTTCTTCAATTTTAATAGGTATGATTTCACTTGTCAGCTTATTCATGAAGATCATCGTCCTCAATAGGAGAGTAAGAGTAAGAGGTATATTTTAAGAGATCATAATAAATTATTATCTATCCAGTAGATAATTAAAAAAAAGATAAACTGAGAAATAATAGTCTATTGACTAAGTATATCACTTTATACTTACATAAGTAAAGTATTTATTTTTTTAGAATAATTATTCTTTTCATATTTCTAGTTTGTTTTCAGAGGATGTAAATATAAAATTATCGAATGATATTGAGGATGAATATTGGATGAACTGGGCGTTAAAATTAGCTAATCACGCTTGGCAGTTAGGGGAAGTACCAGTGGGAGCTGTTATAGTTAGAAATAAAATTCTCTTAAGTGAAGGATGGAATTGTAGCATTAGTTTTAATGATCCAACCGCTCATGCTGAAATTATAGCTTTACGACGTGCAGGACAGATAGTATCTAACTATAGATTACTAAATACCACTCTTTATGTGACTCTAGAACCATGTTTAATGTGTATGGGAGCTATAGCACATAGTCGGCTTACGCGTTTAGTCTTTGGGGCTTGTGATAAGAAATATGGATCTACTAAATTATTTCAACAGAAAAAGATATTAAAATTTAATTATCCATTAAAATTAACAGGAAATGTATTAGGCATAACATGTAGTAATTTATTAAAAAATTTTTTTCAACATTGTCGCCATAAAAAATAAAGTCCTAATTAATTGCATAATTAAATATGGTTACTATTTAACTTACAATAAGAATCTAGGGTGAGATTAACTATTGAGAAGATGCAAGATACTAATCTGAATTTTATTGAGATCAATGAAAATTTATTCACCAAGGAAAGAAAATTAAAAGGGGTAAAATAAAATATTATTCTTCCTCCAAGAGGATACAACCTCATAAGGTGTGACTAAAAGAGAGTGTAACCAGCAGTCGAAAGGAAGATAAAGTTAAGAAATATCTTGCATTTTATGTTATGAGATTATGTTTTTTATTTTAGAATAAACTACTAACTATTTTTCCTATTATAAAKACGAGCCAAAGCTGATTATGAAATTTGTATTATTGTAGTTATTATTCTTATTTCCAGTAGCTAATTTTCCTAATGTTTACATGAAAAATTATCATTAGTTATTTATTGTCTGAGTTATAAACTAATAATTATTAACCAAAAATTTTAATAATGCTCTTAAATTACGTGGAGTACTGGCTGCTACAAAATTATCCTTTTTAAGGTAATCGTGTCCACCATGAAAATCTGCTACTAAACCTCCTGCTTCACATATGAGTAACAGACCGGCCGCAATTTCTTCCATACTTACACCCATTATAAAATATCCATCCATACGTCCTGCTGCTACATAGGCTAAATCGAGAATTTTAGCTCCGGTACTACGAAGTTCGGCACCCTGTACAATCAGGTTGTGGACTAATTTTATATAAGCATCACCATGTTGATGGTACATTTTGGAAGAATATTGAGTTCCTACAATCATACTGTTTATGGTCTGCTCGACTGTACTTGGACGCAAACGATATGCATTTAATTGAGCACCTTGTCCGCGAACAGCGGTGAATAACTCATTACGCATAAAGTCATAAATAACTGATATTTCAGTTCTCTTCTTTATTCGAAGAGCTACCGAAATGCTAAAATGCGGAATTTTTTTTACAAAATTTGTAACCCCATCGGGGCTAGTAATTATCCATTGAATATCTGAATCTTGCTGAAGATATTCAGAATAAATAGCATGATCGGGATAAGCTTGATGAATAACATCAATAATTATCTTTCTTGCTAATTTTAGCATATTAGATACCATAGAAAAATTGCTTTGTTGCTTAATAACATCAATTTTTTCATATCTTTCCCTAAGAAAATTACTAGCTTTACGTATAGCGCGGACCGCAATGTTAAGCATGGGATGCATTATACTCTCCACTGATTTAAGTATTTTACATGGTAAGTCGTCGACAACTTTTGTCTTGAGAGAAAAATAAAAAAAATTTATATTTAAATAAATCATCGTTTAGTTGACTAAAATACTAAAGTATGAGAATTTGATAATAATATAAAATTATAAAGTAAATAATATCTCTTGCAAGAAAGATTGCTATCAAGAGGTGGTAAATGAAGCTTACATCTAAGGGTTATTATGCAGTAACGGCTATACTGGATGTGGCTGTGCATTCTAAGGGACAACCAGTATCGTTAGCACAAATTGCTCAGCGTCAAGGAATTTCCCTGCCCTATTTAGAACAGTTATTTACTCGCTTACGTAAAAAGAAATTAGTATCCAGTGTGCGCGGTCCAGGGGGAGGATATCTTTTAGGGAAAAAGGTCCACGAAATTACGGTGAGTTCAGTCATGATGGCAGTTGAAGAAGTTCTAGATGCCACTAAATGTCATGGAAAAAAAAATTGTCATAATGGACAACAATGTTTTACTCATAAGTTATGGACAGATCTTAGTACCATAGTCAATAACTTCTTCAGGAAAAAGACTTTAGCGGAATTAATTAATCTTAATTCTCGAATAATCCAATAAAAAATAAATAAAGAATCGTGGCAATGAGAACTAAAAATTTCATCCGACAATAATAAAAGATGTATAGATAAATTATCTGCTTTCGGAGATAGATAGTAAATACCAAAATTCCTGTGACTAAAAATAAGAATTTTATTTAGAAAAAAAAATGGAGTTTTTAATGAAATTACCAATTTATTTGGATTATTCAGCTACAACGCCTATAGATCCTAGAGTAACTGAAAAAATGATGTCTTATATGACTAAAGAGGGGATTTTTGGTAATCCGTCCTCCCGATCTCATAGTTTTGGATGGCAAGCTGAGAAAGCTGTAGACAATGCCCGCAATACCATAGCAGAACTCATAGGTGCAGATTGCCGAGAAATTATATTTACTTCCGGAGCTACTGAAGCGGATAATTTAGCTATTAAAGGCATAGCATATTTTTATTCTTATAAAGGTAAGCATATTATTACAAGTAAAATTGAACATAAAGCAGTCTTAGATACCTGTAGATACTTAGAACGAAAAGGTTTTCAAGTGACTTATTTATCTCCTACAAAAAGTGGAATAATCGAGCGAGAGCAGTTAGAGAATGCAATTCGTACCGATACCATTTTAGTGTCAATTATGCATGTTAATAATGAAATAGGTGTGGTGCAAGATATTGCGTCCATTGGAGAATTATGTCGTCAATATAACGTAATCTACCATGTAGATGGAACTCAGAGCGTGGGAAAACTTCCTCTTGATCTCCGTACAATTCCGGTAGATTTACTATCTTTTTCAGCACACAAAATTTATGGACCTAAAGGAATCGGAGTATTATATGTACGTCGTAAACCCCGTATTCGTCTAGAAGCTCAAATTCATGGAGGAGGTCATCAAAGAGGAATGCGGTCAGGCACTTTACCTGTCCATCAAATTGTAGGAATAGGTGAAGCATGTCGCATTGCCAAAGAAGAAATGATAATAGAAAGTGAACGTTTACGTAAGCTACGGAATTTACTTTGGAATGGAATTAGTATAATTGATTCAGTATATGTTAATGGTTCTCTTGAGAAGAGTATCGCTAATATATTAAATGTAAGTTTTAATTATGTAGAAGGAGAATCTCTTATTATGGCTCTCAAAGATATCGCAGTATCTTCAGGTTCAGCATGTACTTCTGCTAGTTTAGAGCCATCATATGTATTAAAAGCATTAGGTCTTAATGAGGAATTAGCGCATAGCTCTATAAGATTTTCCCTCGGACGTTTTACTACTTTGGAAGAAATTAAATATACAATTGAATTAGTACGTAAGCATATTAGTCATTTGCGAGAAATGTCTCCTTTATGGGAGATGTACCAACAGGGAATAGATATCAACAGTGTCAAATGGAAAAATTCCTAAATTTTAGTCGTATTACGTAGTTCGGAAATAAATATTTTAATTAATTTTATTAAGGAAAATAATATGTCTTATAGTAAAAAAGTTATCGATCACTATGAAAATCCTAGAAATGTTGGATCTTTTGATGGTACCGATTCTACAGTAGGAAGCGGAATGGTAGGAGCTCCAGCTTGTGGCGATGTTATGAAATTACAAATTAAGGTTAATCACCTGGGAATTATTGAAGATGCGCGTTTTAAAACTTATGGATGTGGATCTGCCATTGCTTCTAGTTCCTTAGTTACTGAATGGGTGAAAGGAAAATCTTTGGAACAAGCAGAAAAAATTAAGAATATTCACATTGCTAAGGAGTTAGAGTTACCACCGGTCAAACTACATTGTTCTATTTTAGCAGAAGATGCTATTAAAGCAGCTATTGCAGATTATAAAGATAAAAATTGTACTCACTGAAGAATTCAAGGTTAAATAATGATGGTCATTAGTTTAACTCACCGTGCAGCGACACATATTACTACTCTTTTAAAAAAAAGAGGTAAGGGTTTAGGATTACGGATAGGAGTACGTACCTCTGGTTGTACAGGAATGGCATATGTATTAGAATTCGTAGATAAACTCAGTCCGGATGATATAGTTATCGAAGATCAGGGAATAAAAATTTACATCGATAAAAAAAGTTTTTTATATATTAATGGGACAGAAGTAGATTTTATAAAAGAAGAATTAACTGAAGGTTTCCAATTTAATAATCCTAATGTCAAATATAGATGTGGTTGTGGTGAAAGTTTTAGCGTTTAATATTCAAATTTTTCAATCTAATAAAAATAAATTTTTATATTAATATGAACTATTTTGATGTATTTCAATTACCAGTTAATTTTAAGATTGACACAGAATTACTGTCAACGCGTTTTTATGATTTACAACGTAAATTTCATCCAGATCGTTATCTTAATTTTTCGCCCCAAGAAAAATTATATTCTTTACAACAATCATCTTTGCTTAATAAAGCATGGCAAGTATTGCGTAATCCTTTGTTACGTGCAGAATATTTACTAACTCTTTATGGGGTAAAGGTAGGTCATTGTACTATGAAAGATATAAATGTTTTAAGAGAACAAATAAAATTACACGAAGAATGTGAAAAGCTAGAAAAAAAACTGGATATGAAAAAAATAAATGAATTTGCGGTGAGAATTGAGATAACTTTGAAAAAGTTACATCAGCAGATGGAGTTTGCTATGGAAAATCAACAGTGGGAAAGAGCAGTGGATATTATACACCAAATACATTTCTATAATAGAATTCGGAGAAATATTGAAGAATTAGAAAATCAAGAATTAGAATTTTAAAAATTGCTAAATGAAAATTAGTGGAAAATAAATAAAATATGGAACTATTAAAAATTAGTGAACCAGGAACTAACTGCTTAAGCACATCCTTAGCTCAGGATAAAAAAATTGCGGTAGGTATTGATTTGGGAACTACTTATTCTCTGGTCGCTGCCATTAATAATGGTCAACTTCAGACATTATCCGATGAATATAATCGATTTTTACTCCCCTCAGTAGTACATTATCAAGAGAACAAAAAAATTATTGGTTGGAAAGCACTTAAATATGCATCTTCTGATCCTATTAATACTATATTTTCTGTTAAGCGACTTCTCGGTTATTCTCTTACTGAAATAAAAAAGAGATATCCTCATCTACCTTATCAATTTCAAGCTAGTAAAAACGACTTTCCTCTTATATGCACATCCTATGGAATAACTAATCCTATTCAAGTGTCTAGTGAAATTTTATTTGAGTTATCGGAACGGGCCCAACACATATTAAAAAGTAATTTATCAGGTGCAGTAATTACTGTTCCGGCATATTTTAACGATACGCAACGAGGAGAGACTAGAGAAGCAGCTAATAAAGCTGGTTTACATGTATTAAGATTACTTAATGAACCCACCGCAGCTGCTATCGCTTATGGGTTAGATTCCAAACAGGAAGGAATAATTGCAGTATATGATTTAGGAGGAGGAACTTTTGATATTTCGCTTCTGCGTTTGCAAAAGGGAATTTTTGAAGTTTTATCCACCGGCGGAATTGCTACTTTAGGAGGTGATGATTTTGATCGTGTGTTAGTAAATTGGATCCAATGTAAAATTGGTATAAAGAGTGATAATGTTATTGTACAAAGGAAATTTTTAGAAGCCGCCGTAGCTGCTAAAATTCATCTTAGTAACCATGTCCAAACTATTGTGAAGGTGGATAAGTGGGAGGTTTTAGTAACTAGAAGTGAGTTTGAAGGATTAATTTCTAGGGCAGTACAACAAACTATATCAATGTGTCGGCGCACTATTAAAGATGCTAACCTAAAAGTAAAAGAAGTATTGCAAGTAATTATGGTAGGAGGATCTACTAGAATTCCTCTCATCCGAAAAATGGTAGAAAATTTTTTTGGTTTGATTCCTCTTACATCAATTGATCCCGAAAAAGTGGTAGTTTTAGGAGCTGCTATTCAGGCAGATTTCTTGGTAGGTAATAAGACGGATCAAGAGGTGTTATTATTAGATGTTATTCCATTATCGTTAGGAATAGAAACTTTAGGAGGAGGAGTAGAAAAAATTATTTATAGAAATACTCCTATACCTACTTCTAAAGTAAAATATTTTACTAATTTTCAGAAGGGACAAACTTCTATAATCATTCATGTCCTACAGGGAGAACGAGAACAAGTAATGAATTGTCGTTCTCTGGCACGCTTTACTTTAAGTGGTCTTCCTTCTCTTGAGGCAGGACAAGCATGCATGAAAGTAATTTTTCAGTTAGATGAAAACGGATTATTGAGGGTAACTGCTACTGAGCAAATTACGGGTACTACTGCCTCTATTAAACTAGATCCCACATATGGATTAACAGATAGAGAAATGATTTCTATGATTCAGGGATAACATTGAAAAATTAATAAAAATATTAAATTTTTACATAAGAGATAACATCTAAATGGAAAATTTTTTCTCACTAAAAATAGGTATACGTTAATGCCTACTATTATTTTTTTACCTCATCATATATTAATACCAGAACCAATAAAAATTGATGCTGTAGTAGGAGAAACTATCTTAGATGCAGCGTTACGTAATGGTATTCTAATAGAGCACGCTTGTGAAAGATCTTGTGCGTGTGCGACATGTCACTGTATAGTGCGAAAAGGTTTTGCATCTTTAAGGAGTAAAAATGAAAATGAAGAAGATATGTTAGATAAAGCATGGGGATTAGAACCAACTAGCAGATTAAGTTGTCAGGCTAAGGTTACAAATAAAGATTTAGTAGTGGAAATTCCTAGATATAGTATAAACATACTATCAGAATAAAATTATCTCAGAAGTATTTTGTATATAAAGAATGTATTGAGATTTTAATAGGTATCTATATGAGCAGAGAACGAACTTTTTCTATTATAAAACCTAATGCAGTATCTAAAAGAGTGATTGGCGAGATTTATAGCCGATTTGAAAAGACTGGTTTTAAAATTATTGCTGCTAAAATGAAATATATTAACAGAGATATTGCTCAGGAATTTTATAGAGAGCATAAAAACAAATATTTTTTTGATAACTTAGTAACTTTTATAACTTCAGGTCCTATTATGATTTCTGTATTAGAGCGAGAAAATGCAGTTCAGTATTTACGTGAATTAATGGGATCTACTAATCCAGAGGATTCCCTATCTGGTACGCTACGAGCAGATTATGGTGATAGTATAATAGCAAATGCTGTACATGGATCCGATTCTGTTGATTCTGCGAATCGCGAAATTAAGTTATTTTTTAGTAAAAATGAAATTTTTTAGATATTTTTAAGAGAAAATTTTTTGATAAAAAAATCATAGATCTTCTAGGAGACTAACCTTGTAGAGCAACATAATTATAGTAGTTTTGTTAAAAGGAATAATCAAATATTTGAAATATCCTCATTTTATTAACTAATATAAAAACGAGTACTAAAGACTCAATAAATTATTGACTTTGTTTCTTTTTTTTAAGAGAAGTACATTTATATGTTCAAATTAGAGACATAATATCTTATGATGCAAATGGCTTAATAAATGTGATTTTTACTCATCCTCTTCTATATCTAAGTTTAAATCCATAATAAATTATGTAAAAAGTCAAATTTTGCTGTTAATATTAATAAAAGAAAAACTCCTGGATAGATCTATAGAAAAGATATGCATCGAGGTATAATAAGAATGTCTATGATATCATTTCTCCCACGGCGCCAATCTAAACCAATTTATGTAGGAAACGTTCAAGTAGGAGGGAATTCACCTATTTCAGTTCAGTCTATGACTAATACTAGAACTACGGATATCAATCAAACGGTCCAACAAATAAAAAGTTTAGCAAAAGTAGGGGTAGATATTGTTCGGATATCTATACCTAATATGGATGCAGCAGAAGCCTTTAAAAACATTAGACAACAAGTCAAACTTCCTTTAGTAGCGGATATTCATTTTGATTATCGTATTGCATTAAAAGTCGCAGAATATGGGGTGGATTGCTTACGCATTAATCCTGGTAATATTGGTAATGCAGCTAGAATTAGGCAAGTTATTGATTGTGCTCAAGATAAACATCTTCCAATTAGAATAGGCATTAATTCAGGTTCTCTAGAAAAAGATTTGCTCCCTAAATATCTATCAAAACCTTCCGCAAACATCTTGCTAGAATCAGCATTACGAAATATAGATTTGTTTGACAAAATGAATTTTGAAGAATTTAAAGTGAGTATCAAATCTTCAGATGTTTTGATGACTGTAGAATGCTATCGGCTTCTTGCCAAACAGATTAAGCAACCCTTACATTTAGGAATTACCGAAGCAGGAGGAGCAAGAGCTGGCACGGTTAAATCCTCCATAGGATTAGGAATTTTGTTAGCGGAAGGAATTGGTGATACATTGCGAGTATCCTTAGCGGCCGATCCCGTAGAAGAAGTCAAAGTAGGTTTTGATATTCTTAGGTCACTACGTCTTCGTTCACGTGGAATTAATTTTATAGCCTGTCCAACATGTGCCCGACAAGAATTTGATGTAATCGGTACAGTTAAGACGTTGGAAAGACGCTTAGAAGATATAGTCACGCCGATGGATGTATCTATTATTGGATGTGTTGTAAATGGGCTGGGGGAAGCTAAAAAATCTACTTTGGGAGTAGCAGGCGGAAAGAAAAATAGAATTTATGAAGATGGATTGTTAATCCAGGATGGATTAGATTCGAATCAGTTAATTGATGTTCTTGAAAAGAAGATACGTGATAAAGCCTCTGTGCTTGCTATAAAAATGAAAAATGGAAAATAATTGTGACCCATAAACACATTCAATCTGTTCGGGGAATGAAGGATTATCTTCCCGAAGAAATTAAATTGTGGCAGAAGATAGAAAAAATTATTATTCAAATATTGCATAGTTATGGTTATAATGAAATAAGATTACCTATTGTAGAACCTACAAATCTTTTTTATCGAGTTATAGGTCAATTAACTGATGTAGTAGAAAAAGAAATGTATACTTTTGATGATCGCCAGGGAGAAAGTTTAACACTTCGACCAGAAGGAACTTCAGGTTGTGTTCGAGCAGGAATAGAATCCGGCCTACTATATAATCAGGAACAACGTTGGTGGTATTATGGACCTATGTTTCGTCGGGAACGTCCCCAAAAAGGTCGTTACAGACAGTTTCATCAAATAGGAGTGGAAAGTTTTGGTTTATCTGGAGCTAATATTGAAGTGGAACTTATTATGTTAGCATCTAGATGGTGGCGGAGATTAGGTATAATGGATAATCTTCAATTAGAGCTGAATACATTAGGTTCTTTTGATTCTCGTCAACGTTACCGAACATCTTTAGTAACTTTTCTAAAAAAACACTTAAGTTTTTTGGATGTCGATAGTATACGGCGGATAGATTCTAATCCTCTCCGGATATTAGAGAGTAAAAATCAGCAAGTTCAAATGATCCTACGTGAAGCTCCTCTTCTTAGTGAATATCTTGATCAAGAATCACAAGAACATTTTTCAAAATTGTGTAATGTACTGGATAAAATGAACATTAATTATATAATTAATCCCTTCTTAGTGCGAGGTCTCGATTATTACAATAGTACGGTATTTGAGTGGGTATCTTATGATCTAGGATCCCAAGGTACTGTATGTGCGGGAGGAAGATATGATCAATTAGTAAAGGAATTAGGAGGATATACGACTCCCGCTGTAGGCTTTGCTATGGGAATGGAACGTTTAGTACTTATAGTGAAAGCAATAAACTCTCAATGGAGTTCATTAGTTAATCATGATAAAATTGATATTTATTTGGTATCTTCGCCCCATGTTAAAAGAGAAGCTCTCATATTAGCAGAACAAATAAGAGACTATATGCCCCAAATAAAATTACGTACGCACTTAGGGTCCGGTAATTTTAAAAAACAGTTTTCTTATGCAAATAAATATGGAGCTCGGATAGCTTTGATTTTAGGAGCAGTCGAGGTAGAGCATCATCGTGTAATAATAAAAATTTTACATACCGGGGAACAAAAAATAGTAGATCAAAAGGAGGTTCCTAATTTTGTATCACAGTTATTAGTTTAATTTTAATCTCCAATCCTGACACAGCACCAAGATAAATAATAGTTTAGTTTTTAACCTGCTCTAAGGAAGCGTATCATTAAAAATGAGAATCAAGTATCGTATTATTTTTAGTTTATTTATCCTAATTTTAGAAGTTTTATTTATGGTTATTAGCTGGAAATACTATCCAATAAATAAAAGCAAAAATATTTCAGAGAAATATCAATCCCATATAGATCGTCTCAATCAAGATCCTACGTTTCTTAGTTTAAAAGAAGCGGAATATTTTCAACACGAGAACAAAAAAAATATTTATGGAACCTTGGTATCATTTATGTTAGCTAATAAATATATTAGAAATAATAATTTACCAAAAGCATCCAGTTCATTACAGTTAAAAACATGTTATTCGGATAAAATAATAAAAACTCTTTGTAGTTTACGATTAGCTCGAATTCAATTACATCAAGGAAAGATAGATCAATTTCTTACCACAGTAAATCAGATAAATATTAATTCATTTTCATGGTCGGCTATAATATCAGATTTGAAAGGAAACGCCATGATAGAAAAAGGAAATGTTAACCAAGCATTACGTTTTTGGCATGAAGCAATGAAAGAATCTACTGTACCCTTTATGAGATATCTTATTCAAATGAAAATAAAATATTTTAGTCTTTAACTATTATCTATAAAAAAAATACTAAAAAATTACATTTTTAATATTTAATCACACAACTTAACTGTTAGTTAAGTCTCTATTTGAATAGACAAAAATGAGAAAAATATGATACCTATCATCACGCTGGTAGGACGTCCTAATGTAGGTAAATCTACCTTATTTAATAGAATGACTGGAAGACAAAATGTATTAGTAGCTAATATACCAAATCTAACACGAGATCGACAATATGGTTATATGACTATTAGAAATCAAACGTTTATGATTGTAGATACGGGTGGAATAGATGAGATTAACAAACGATTTTCAGAAGAAGATATGCTTTATAAAGAAATTTTCTCGCAAGTTCTTAAGGGTATTGAACAAGCACATCTTATACTACTAATAGTAGATGCTCGGGTAGGAATAATGCCGGGTGATATTTATCTTACTAAGATAGTAAAGGCTAAAAAAAAAATTTCTTTATAGTAGTTAATAAAATAGATGGTTTGATCTCTAAAAATTATATAGGATCTGAATTTTATTCCTTAGGACTCAAACAACTTAATTTCATTGCAGCTTCTCATGGTACTGGAATGGAGAAATTATCAAAAAATATTTTGTTGTGGTATCGAAATCATGAGAAAGAAATTAACCAATCTTATCATTCTAATGATGATCAAAAAATTACTGACTACCATGAGTCGGAAAAAGAGCATAATATCAAATCTCGAATTCAATTTGCTATTGTAGGACGTCCTAATGTAGGTAAATCTACCTTAACTAATCGAATTCTAGGTGAACGAAGAGTGATAGTATTCAATAAGCCGGGCACAACAAGAGATTGTATCTCTATCCCTATACAATGGAAAGGTATTAAGTATACATTAATTGATACTGCGGGAGTTAAAAAAATTTATAAAATTAATAATTTTAGTGAAAAAATTTTTTTAATAAAAACTTTACAGATTATTAAACAAGTCAATGTAGTAGTTATGGTTCTGGATGCACATTTAGGCATTCATATTCAAGATAGTTCATTAGTAAATTTTATTACTAAGAGTGGACGTGGAATAGTTTTGGTAGTGAATAAATGGGATCTTTTATCCTGCCGAGAAAAAAATAAATTTAGAGAGAGATTATCCTCTCGCTGGGCTTCAATTCAAATGGATCGTCTCCATTTTATTTCTGCTTTATCCTCTCAAGATAAAGATATTAAAGTGATTTTACATTCTGTAAGAGAAGCATATCAGGATGATATTAAACACATAAGTAGTTCAGTTCTATCCCGTATTATGAAAAATGCTATTAAAGAACATAAACCCCCTACCATATGTGGTCGGTTGGTTAAGATGAAATACGCCCATCTGGGAGGAAAAAATCCACTCATTGTAGTTATTCATGGAAATAAAGTGCAACAAATTACAAATACCTATAAAAATTACCTACTGAATTATTTTCGGCGGGCATTAAAAATGCTTGGAACGACTCTTCGAATTTCTTTTAAAGAAAGCAATAATCCTTTTGTGAAAAAAAATAAAAATAATTCACGTAAATAAAAATATGAGGATTTATCCTCCTGAGTTGGAAATCTTAGAAATTGTCAACGGAAGATTATGTTCAGAAAGATGCTTATTAGAAATATAATAACTAGTTATTTTACATATTGCATACCCATCTAAAAATATTACTTTAATAGTATCCTTATTTTTGAGTTGATCGATATTTGTAATAAGGATATTATCACTCATTGTCATACTATAACCTCTAGTCAATGTATTACGAGGACTCAAAACTTCTAGTTGTGAAACTATAGATAGTATTTTGTGCCGATGACTGGTTAATATACCGTTCATGATTTTTGGTAATTTATATTGTAATTGTTGTAATTTATATTTTGCAATATCAATAATACTCTGAATTTGATAACTCAAGAGACGGTTCTCAGTATATCTTTGTCTATTAAATGAGAGGTTAATTTTTTTAAAGATTAAATCATATATTTTACGAAATATTTTATTTAAATAGGTACCCTGACGTAAAAAATATAACTGTGGATGATATCGCTGAAGCTGATAATTAAGATCAGTAAAACGACTTTGTTGCTTTTCTAAACAATGTTGGATTGCTATTTCAAGACCTTTTTTATGAAGGTGTATCTGTCGTAATAATTCAATATTATTGCGACTTACTATTTCAGCAGCTGCAGATGGAGTTGGTGCCCGTAGATCAGATACTAAATCTGCAATAGTAATATCAGTCTCATGCCCTATAGCACTGACTATAGGGATACTACTGGCAAAAATTGCTCGAGCTACCTTTTCATCATTAAAACACCATAAATCTTCTAACGATCCTCCACCACGACCTAGGATTAATACATCGCATTCCTTACGTATATTTGCCAGTTCAATAGCCCCTATAACACTAGAAGGAGCAGTATCCCCTTGTACTATCGCAGGATAAATAACTATAGGTAATAAGGGATCCCGTCGTTTCAGTATTCGTAACATATCATAAAGAGCCGCACCAGTTGTAGAGGTAATAAGACCTACCTGATGAGCTGGTCGTGGTAAGGATTTTTTAAAATGTTGTGCAAATAATCCTTCTGACGATAATATTGTTCGAAGTTGTTCATATTGTTGATGTAATAATCCATCGCCAATTTGATGGATGCTGTCTGCTATTAATTGTAAATCTCCTCTATATTCATAGATCGTAATAGTGGCATGTATTAATATTTGCTGTCCATTACGAGGACAAAAGGACATACTACGATTATAACTACGAAATATTACACAACGTATTTGGGATGCATGGTCCTTGAGAGTAAAATACCAATGACCAGATGAAGGTTGAGAAAAATTAGAAACTTCCGCAGTTAACCAAATGGGTCCTATTTGATCCTTGAGTAGTTGTTGAATTTTTTTATTGAAATTGGTTACAGTAAATACTGTTAAAGAAATCGGACTCATTTTAAATAAAAAGTAATTAGTTTAAAATCACTATCCTATATTACTTCTCTCTTCCAAGCAAGAATTTATTTAATAATAAAACTCTGGAAAGCATCAATCGATCTTATCCCAGACCCAAAATGAAGACCATTTATTTGTCATCTTAAAAAGAAGAGACAATAAACTTATTATCTATTGTTAGCATAACCCGGCGCAATCCTCATGTAATTTTTATTAAATCCTAGTAAAAAAAATTCAAGCAGAATGGATGATGGCTTATATAAAAAAATAAAATTGAAATAATCTGAAAATAATTTTTTATAAAAATTCCAGTTGATTTATTATCGTAATGAATTGAACTAGCTATTAGTTCAATTTACACGAAAGCCCCCGAATTTTTCGGGGGCAATTTTATGAACTTATTAGACTAGAATTAAATATCTAGTTTTGTTATATTAATATTGTTAATACCTTTAACTTCTATTTCTACACGCCGATCTGGCGCTAAACAACGAATTAATATGGAATGATGGGGGACAAAATCACAAGTTTTTCCGGTCACAGAATTTATTGAACCCTTCCCACGTATAGAGATCTTTTCCGGGTCAATTCCTTTTGCGATTAGATAATTAGCGACAGATTGAGCTCTTTTTTCAGATAACATCTGATTATATTCAACCGAGCCGATACGGTCAGAATAACCTACTATTATGATAGTACTATTATTTTTAGAATCTAAAGCTTGGATCTTGTAATACAATTGATTTAGTTCTTGCTGGCCTGCTGTTGTAAGATCGGATTTATCAAATCTAAATAAAACATCAGACTTGACACTAAAATGTTTAGTGTTGACTCCAGGACAGATTAATTTTTCATCTATGCTTGAAATTGGTACTTCAGGTTCTACAACATTATGATTTAAATAGTAAGTAATACCTAAGCTTAGCATGCTATTGTCAGGATGAGTACCTACGGTATGTAAATCTCCTAGTTTATTTACCAACTGATAATCTAAACGAGTAACGATTTTTTTAGACAAGGCATACTCAACCCCTATGGCTCCTAAAGGAGCAAAACCATTTTTATAGTCATGGATATGTCCCCATACGGGATTGTCTTGGGAAGAATCGGCTCTCCAAATCATCCCTCCTACACGGGTATATATATCAAATTTATCAGTAATCGGATAATTAAGTTTAGTGGTGAGTTCAATGCCATAAGCTTTGAAAGATCCCTTAATTAACTTTCCCTGGTTCTGCATACGACCTAGCCAATCATAACCCAATTCAAATCCTACATTAGGAGTAACCTGATAGCCAAAAATAGAACTGAAGGCAGGTGGAGTTTTATATGTGGGACCATCGTTATTAATATAACCATTTCCATGGTAACCTGGATCGTAGTACTGAGACCATCCTAATCTAGTGCCTGTATACCAAGTATTTTCTGGAACAGCAGCACTTACTATACCACTATATACTGCTAGTGCCACTACTGTAAATGTAATAGCTATTTGTCTTTTCATTTTTTGCCTCATTCTTATCCACAATCGGATATAAAGCTTTTAGCTTTAAGCTATTAACGGTTTTATTGTTCGCTAGGGTACTCCTGCGAATTATATTTATATTATTCACTGTAGAGAGAGATAGGGTATAATAAAAATATTTCTTTATTTTTATCTACAATTTAGATATTTTTTTAATTCCTAATTCTCTACTTTTTTTATTCTTACAAAGAAATTAAGTTTCTTGCGACGTAAAAGAATTAGATTGAATCTAACTAGAGATCCTAAGCAAGAAAAAGAGCAAGAAATATTACTTTCAGTCCTCCATACAAAGATAAAAATCATATTGTTAATCAGAAGATTATTATTATAGCAGTTTTCTCTTATGACGATAGTGTTCTCTCATTATGAGAGCCAAATTGATTCACTGTAGTCGATATCCAAAGGACTAAAATAGTGTCCTATTTATAATACTGAATAATTTTATCTTGAATTTCCTTTTTTGTGACTTTATTATGCCTAATTTTTTCTATCCTCTCCTCAGAAAAAATATTTATTTTAGATCTGATTATTCACTTTTCGATCCGAGAATAATGAAGAAAATGTTTTAAATTATCATTTATTTACTTTCTGACATAACTAATAAAAATATCTAATATTTTTAACATAACAAAGAGTTAATTTTTGTTAATCAATTTAGATAATTAATCATCTCGGTGATAAAATTTTTACTTATCTTCTTTTCAAAAGACTTGTTCTCTATCATTTCAATAAATGATTATTCAATAATTTTTATCTACAATTTAGATATTTAAAAAACTGTAATTATATTTTTAGCTTAAAGATAATGAATCATATTAGATTCTTAATGGAGATTATATTTTTACGGTACAGGAAAATTGTCATAAATATTTTTATTTCGAAAAAATGATAAAATTATTAGGAGTGCCTAATTTATGAAAAAAATCATTTTCTTTTGACTATAGAAAAATCTTTGCATATGTTAAAGTGATTTAAATATTGGGGGGATAAAAACATTAGTTTTTTATTTTTTTCTTAGACACCAGATGTGATTATATCAATTCTTCAGTAGTGACTAATAAATTAAGATGGAGTAAAAATCTGAATGATTAGGCTCTCTTAGAGCATTTTTTGTTTCCTAAATGACTAATTTTGATGATTATCACAATTTGAGTAAACCTGTTATGTATAAAATGCTGTTAGCTTCTAATAATAAATATAAGGAGAGGGAGTTTCTTCAATTAATCAATAAAAATAATTATCCTATAACATTACTGACTACTCATTTGGGTAAAGATATTGGTAGCATTCCCGAAACCGGCAGTAGTTATTTAGATAACGCTTTAATTAAGGCTCATATTGTTTATCAATATTATCGATTACCTGTCCTGGCGGATGATTCTGGAATTGAATTAACTGAATTTAGTAATTTACCGGGAATTTACTCTAATCGATACGCTGGACCTAATGCTAATGATAAAGATAATTGTAATAAATTAAGAAAATTTTTATTAAAAAAAAATTAACTTTTACCCCGGCTAAATATAGCTGTGTTTTGGTTTATCAATATCAGGTTAATAAATACCAAAAGTTTGAAGCAACATGGAAGGGAAAAATATGTGATTTGGATCTCTCTTCAGATGAGGGTTTTGGTTATGATCCCATGTTTATTCCTACCGGATGTAATGAAACCCTGGCAGAATTAGATAGCTCTTATAAAAGTACTTATTCACATCGAGCCAGAGCATTAAGCAAATTGATCAAATATATAGAAAAGAGTCATTAACTAAAATGTTCCATGAATAAATCTTTTATTCTTTTAACAATTCTTCTTGTAAATCTAATTCATATAATAATTTATGCATAGTTTCATCGCTAATTTGTTTAGTAGCTCGTAAATGAAACACCTCTCCGCGCTCTGCACGAATTCCCGTTAATCGAAAACGTCGTTCCAAATCATCCACAAAAAGTACTTGTTCAATATTAGTCTTACCCTCGTCATCTAGAAGCCGACGTCGCATATAACCTATTACACGTGAACTAGCTTCCTGAACTAATTCAGTATCAATATTTTCTTTAGTAGTATCATAAGTGAGTCTTTCTTCCATTTTATATAAGCTTTTTATGGCTACACTTGCCATCAGAGAACGTGCTTGCTGTAGTTCACGATTAAGATTAAATTTTTCTCTTAATGAAACTCCTCGTAATAAAAATGGAAGAACAAGCATTCCTATCAGCAATGAAAATAGAATTACTCCCGAAGACAAAAAGATCAATTCATTACGAGCAGGAAATTCTTGATTAAAATGTATGAAAGTAGGTATGGATAACACTCCTGCTAGAGTAATAGCTCCCCTTACTCCAGCAAAAGAAGCAATTAATAAGTCTCGCCATGTATATTTTCCAAATTCTAGAGGGTTTTTTATTAAAAAACATCTACTAATATATCGCATAGTCAATAACCATATCAATCTTACAATAACTAAGGACATATACACTAGGACAACATAGAAAAAGGGCATCCAAAATTTCATTTTACTATTATTGCTATCTGTTTGAATTTGAAGCATGAAAAATTTTATTATTCTCGGTAACTGTAATCCTAGTAAAACAAAGACTGTGCCATTAAAAAGAGATTCTAACATCATCCAAACATTATGAGCCCGTAAACGGAGAGGAAGGGGAGCATGACGAAGCATCCCAGATCTCGAAACAGTCATACCAGCAGCAACAGCGGCTAAAATTCCTGAAAGTTCAGCATTTTCAGCTACTAAAGAAGTAGCAAAGGGTAATAATAACAAAAAAATAATTTGAGTGACTGCATCATCATAGCTCCATCTACTCATAAAATGCATGGTTTTACCATACAGCAAAGTTATAGTAATGCCTGCTATTACACCCCCCAAAAAAACTTTAATAAGTTCCCACATCGAATCAGACAGGGAAAATTGCATTTCTCCTACAGCCATTGCTACTGTAAATTTCAGAGCTACCAGTGAAGAAGCATCATTCATTAAAGCTTCACCCTGTAAAATAGCCATGATTTTTTTGGGAATTCTGCCTTCTCCAACTAGACTAGTTAAGGCAACAGCATCGGTCGGTGATAATACCGATGCTAAACAAAATGCCGATATTAAATTTATTCCTGGGATAATCCAGTAAATTAGATAACCTATACCAACAATGGTCACTATTACCAGAGCAAATGCTAATCCTATGATTTCTCGTCTATGTTGCATAAATTCATTAGCAGGAATTTTCCATGCATCTACAAATAACAAAGGAGGAACTAAAAAAATCAAAAATAATTCTGAATCAAAATCAATATGTAACCCAAAAGTAGGACATGCCATAATTGTACCAGCAGCAATCTGTAATAATGGTAATGGCATTTGATAGTGTATGAATCGTTGCGCCATTCCTGACACTGACACTACCAGCATCATTATTAAAATATTAAAAAAAATTTCCATGATGGTCTTATGGATCGTATGGACCTGATGAATAATTAATCTACTTCATGTGCCACATTATTAGGAACACTCTTTCTCCAGAAAGAGATCCAATTATTCTCTCTTCAGAGAGAAATATCTTGTTCACTACAGAACTTAGTGGTATCTATTGAGATAGGTGGATATTATAAGGTTGGTCAAAGTAATTGGGACTAATAACAGCCTAATTGTTATTATCTTGCGATTATCCAGATAAGAAAGGTATAGGATCGCAAGATCATAAGAAAATAAATTACTACTTAATTTTTATCGTTTAGTTTAAAATGGCAGATCATCATCAAATTCTAAGTCACTTTCTTCTGGTGAAGAATCTGAATTTTTTGGCATTTTCACTAAAGTGGTATTATCTAATTGATTTTTAGTACTTGAGAATGGGGTGGGAGATTGTAATTGCCAATGGTTATGAGGTTCTTTACTTACCGATATTTTACTGCTCGGACGTGTTCCTAACATTTGCATAGTACCACTCATATTCACAATTATTTCTGTAGTATATCTTTCTTGACCACTACTATCTTGCCACTTACGCGTTTGCAATGTTCCTTCAATATAAACTTGGGACCCTTTGTGCAGAAATTCACTTGCTACTTCTGCTATTTTACCAAATAAAACTATCCGATGCCATTCGGTTTTTTCTTTATTTTCTCCTGTTTTTTTATCTCGCCAGCTTTCAGAAGTAGCTAAATTGAAATTAGTAACTGCTGATCCATTAGGCATATATCGTACTTCGGGATTTTGACCTAAATATCCTACTAAAATTACTTTATTAATACCCCTACTAGCCATCTTCTTGTCTCCATAATAATATAAAAATAATGTAATTAATTTTTTATGATATGTAACATAGACATACTTCAATAAAAAAGAATGTGACTCTAAATATCGTATACGCACTTTTCTAGTATATCTGATATATATGTTAAATGTAAAATATCCTTATAATGCTTAATGATAGAAAATAAAAGTTTTATTGAGGGTAAAAATTTTATAATAAGATGTAAATATTATTAGGTTATTGTGTGGGGGATGAGCAGTAAGCTACATATTTACTGTTCATGAAAAATATTTCTTTTAATTAAACTGTTTATTATTTTAGATATTCCATAATCAGCTAGATAAGACTATGGGTCAAAAGACTTTTTATAACCTAAAATTAGAAGTAAAATTTAAGTATATTCTGTACTCATTAAAAAATAATAATTCACATAATTATTATTGAATTACATTATTCTAATGTAGAATTCACTCGGATATCGTGTAATGAGATATTAATAAATAACTAAACAAAAATACATTTTTTCTTCGTATAATTAGTATTTTGATATCAACAGGAAGAAGAACCCTATTCCTCAATTTTAGTAAGATAGATAACAATGTTTATTTGGTTATCTTTTTTTCTTTTCCACAAAACAATATTTTGATTTTTTGTTTAGGATGGTCAAAATAAGACATATTAAATAATTTTGCAATGACTTAAGACACAATTCAAAATTTAAATATTAGCATTTAATTCAAACATTTTTATTATTGAATACTTTATCAAGTGCTAATTACCGACGGTAAGATTATTTGGAATAATAGTCAATATCACCATGTATGCTATGCAGCAGCAAAAAACATAAAACAAACATATTTATTTCGGTACCAATATATTATGGCAGAAAAAAAAAATTACATCCAATTAGGTGATCGTCAAACTAAAGCTCTGAAGATTCCACCTCACTCTATAGAAGCAGAACAGTCAGTGTTGGGGAGTTTAATGTTAGAGAATAATCGATGGGAAAAAATAGTAGATAAATTAGTAACGAGCGATTTTTTTAGTCATCCTCATCGTATAATTTTTAATGAAATGCACCGTCTCATTGAAAAAAATCAGCCTATTGACTTAATCACTTTATCTGAAGCTCTCAACCAAAAGGGTCAGTTAGAACCGGTAGGAGGTTTTGCTTATCTCGCTGAACTATCTAAAAATACTCCTAGTGCAGCTAATATTAATGCTTATGCTGATATTGTCCGCGATCGAGCACTCGTGCGAGATATGATTTCAGTAGCACATAAAATATCCGAGGATTGTTATGATCCACAAGGACGTAGTACGGAATATTTACTTGATCTGTCAGAATCTCGAGTTTTTCAGATAGCCGATAAGCGATCTAGAGAAGCTGGTCCTAAAGGAATAGAACAAATTTTGGAATCAACTTTAACACGGATTGAATCTATTTACCGTAACCCCTATAACGTGGTGACTGGTATTTCTACCGGTTATCATGATCTTGATCAGAAAACTTCGGGATTACAAAAATCCGACTTAATCATTATTGCTGCCCGTCCATCTATGGGTAAGACCACCTTTGCAATGAACATTTGTGAAAATGCAGCTTTGATCCAAGATAAGCCGGTGTTAATATTTAGTTTAGAAATGCCGCAAGATCAAATTATGATGCGAATGCTAGCCTCCCTATCTCGAATCGATCATTCCCGACTCCGGACCGGTCAACTTGCTAATGATGAATGGATTCGTATTTCTGGAGCAATCAATGTTCTCCTAGAGAAACGCAATATGTATATAGATGATTCTTCTAGTCTCACTCCTACCGAAATTCGTTCTAGAGCTCGGCGGATTTTTAGAGAACAAAAAGGTCTGAGTCTCATCATGATCGATTACTTACAACTTATGCGGGTACCTGCATTGTATGAGAATCGTACTCTCGAAATTTCCGAAATATCTAGATCTTTAAAAGCGTTGGCAAAAGAGTTACAAGTACCAGTAGTAGCATTATCGCAGCTTAATCGTTTATTAGAACAAAGAACTAATAAACGTCCTGTGAATTCAGATTTACGAGAATCAGGATCTATTGAGCAAGATGCTGATTTAATTATGTTTATTTATAGAGATGAAGTGTACAACGAAAATAGCGATAATAAAGGAATAGCCGAAATTATTCTTGGCAAACAGCGTAATGGTCCAATTGGTTCTCTTAAATTAAGATTCAATGGTCAATGGTCACGTTTTGATAATTATGCTGAATTACCAGATTACTAACAGATTAGTTAATTTCAACATTCAATCTCTTGTTAGTACAAGAATGACTCAAGTAATAATGATCTTCCCAGCAGAACATAGTTAGATTACCACCCCAGCAACAACCTGTATCTAAAGCCATAATACCGTCAGGAGTGTACTTACCTGTTAAAGAAGCCCAATGACCAAATACCATAGTATAACTAACATTACTAAATTTTTTAGGACGAGGAATATTAAACCATGGCACTAATGTTTTTTTAGCTAAAGGAGGTGCCACTTTGCACGCTAAATCTAATGTCCCATTAGGTAAACAGTATCGCATCCGTGTTAAAACATTAGTTATAAATCGTAATCTAACAAAATTACTCCGGTTCAAATTTTCGTTCTTTAAATATTGCCTATTAGCGCTATGATCAAGCATCTGAAGAAACTTTAAGTAATCACTACTTGCCAACATTAACTCAACTTCTTTCGCATATTTTTTCGTCGTCTCTAAATCCCACTGGGGAAAAATTCCTGCATGAGACATAACAATTTTTTTATTTTCGTCTATTTGGAGTAAAGGTTGAAGACGTAACCATTCCATCAGGTCTTTTGCATCGTGTGCTTCTAGTAGTTCGGTCAAATTATCGGATAACTTAGGTCGAGTGATACCATTATATATGGAGATAAATTTTATATCATGGTTCCCTAGAACTAATCTGACTGTGGGTCCTAAGGATCGTATATATCTAAGTACTTGTAATGACTTTGGACCTCTAGAAACTAAATCTCCTGTAAGCCACAAAGTGTCTTTGAGAGGAGAGAAAGATACTTTCTTCAGGAGAAGACATAATTCAGCATAACATCCATGAATATCTCCCAGTAAATAGGTAGCCATTTTTTTATTTTATCCTCTATTGATCATCATGGTTCTCAGAAGACCTGCTAACCGCAGAATGAATTTTAGTTAAACAAATCAGGATCAATCACTCTTGTACTCCGTTTTATATAAAAATGAAGTTTTTTTATCGCCAATGTTATTAAACTTATTGTCAGTCAACCAATTAGCCAGACGACAATAAAGAGCAACCGAGACATTTTCGGCACGCCATTGAGAATCAATATCTAATTTATGGAGTATGTCCATGGTCACTAAATCTTTCAGACTGTTACGTAAAATTTTTCTTCGTTGACTAAAAGCCCTTTTTGTAATGAAAGATAAACTTTGCAAATTTTTAACTCCATAAGGCATAATCTTATGGGGAACAAGACGTAATAAGGCGGAATGAACTTTAGGTTGGGGTCTAAATGATTTGGGAGTAATTGCCAGAATAGAATTCGCTTGACAGTAATATTGTGACATAACACTTAAACGACCATAATCCTTACTTCCCGGACACGCTACTATACGGTTGACTACTTCTTTTTGCAACATTAAATGCATGTCTTTTATAATAGTTATAAACTTAAATAGTTGAAATAACAGGGGAGTGGAAATGTTGTAAGCAATATTGCCAAATACACGCAATAATTGACCTTTCTTCTGTGCCAGTTCATAAAAATTAAAAGTTAAAACATCTTGGCAATAAATAGTTAACTTATTTCTCAAACTATCTTGGTTCTGTAATAAAAAAGATAAATTTTTATCTATCTCTATTACGGTAAGTTCTTCTACATATTGACTAATAGGATTAGTTAAAGCTCCCCTTCCAGGACCAATTTCTACTAAAGACTGATGAAAATGCGGATCAATAGCACAGATTATATTATTAATAATGATGTGATCCTGAAGAAAATATTGTCCCCATTTCTTGCGATCAGTAAATAGAGATTTGATGGTACACATTAGGATTGGTAATTAGACATTCTTTATTTTCTTAATATCATGGATATACTAACATCTATGTCTTAATAAATGATTAAGAATCTTAAATTTGAGAAGAGGCAATAACTATTCCTAGTTTAAAGAAACGTAAAACTTAAGGTCTTATCTTAGCAGATAATTAGTAATTTAACAAATAATGCTGGTATGAATTTATAAGACAAATTATTTTGGTTCTTGCCAATCACTGATTATGGTAGGAAATATCATTTTCACACTCAGATAATAACAAAATAAAGTCAAGTGAGTAAACTTATCATTATTATCCACAATGATTTTACCATCTTGTGGCATCATAATAAACAGTATCATCGATTATGATTCGAGAATGATTGTTTGGGGGTGATGATAATAATATATACCACCCCAAAAAAGAAGATAATATAATATGCTAACCTTATTCATTTAAGTAGCTATTATTTTTACATAAGCATGATTACATTGTTGTTGGAGCCAAGAGGCTGTTTCTACAGCGATTTTTAAATTTTCTAATATTTGCCAAGATTCTTCTTGAAAGATAATATCTTTATGATGTGTAATTTTTCGAGTTTCAAGTAACTGAAGTAAGTGCCATCCATCTTCATTATAGATGGGGGAACTAATTTCATTAAGTGATAATTTTAACAGAGCCATTCTTAAAGAATTCTGATATCTCTGAGGTAATATCCACTCTAATTGTTCATCTGATGTTTTATCATTCCGAGATAAATTCATAGTTCCTATTTTTAGATTGTCAGCAATTATTCTCAAGATTTCGTATGATTGTTTATTACTAATGAGAGGATAATTTATCAGGATGTGTCGGACATACATTTCAGTTAAAAATAAGTGGTCATTTTTATTTTTGGGTTGATATTCGACCAATAGAAAAGGATGCAGAATATTAAAATGGTTTTTTAAGAACGCATGAACTTGTGATGGCGTAACTAATATTCTCTGGTTCAGAACAGAATTCATTATATAATTCCATCTTAGTTCGTAACTAATTTCATTATAAAATGACTGATAGTCTATTTTGTTGTTAGCAAATAAAAAAACATCTAATAAATTATTTGATGACAGATGAAAGTCTACAGCATATTGATTAATATTGGTCAGAACATTGGTATGAATATCTTCATCACTGGCTTTAGTATTATCTGTTTGTATTACCGGCAATAATACTGTATTGAGGATAAGTTCTTTTACTATTCGCTGTGAATCTATGTGAGACCAGGGTTTTAAAAAATGAATTATATAGTCAATATCACTTTGCAAGATTACTTGATTATTTACAATTACTGAAATTCTATCCATTAATATTGGACGTGCATAAATTTTATGATACCACAAAAAAGTGAGGACGAAGATAAGTATTTTGATAATATTCATAAGTTGAATCATTTCCTTTGAAGAAATTGAGAACTTATTAAAAGTAGAAAAATGTTAGTTCTATATAATAGAAAAATTATTTCTTTAGTAATAATTCATTTTCTTCGAAAGAAGATTTTGGAGTAGAAAAATTATGTAGGTCTAAAAAGAATGTTACAAAAAAATAATTTTTCTGAAATGGGGTTCAGATAAGAATTGAAGAAACAATAATTAATGTTGTGGTTGTAAAACTGATGATTCCTCCCAGAGTCGTTGAAATTCTTTTTCATATTGTAAAGCAATATAAGGTGCATTATTTAAGACAATAACATTTTCAGCATTTTTTTTAGACGCTGCTCTTGTATAATTATAGGATCCAGTTTGGACTATTTTATTATCTATAATCATAAACTTATGATGCATAATAGCATAATGATTATTTAATCTTATTGATATTCCATGATTCGCTAAAAAAGTAAGAGCAGTATATCTGTTGTTAGCTTTGTGATCTGCCATAATTCGTATTATTACACCACGTTTCTGAACTTCAAGTAAGGCTAAACTTATAGGTTTACTAGTAAAAGAATAAGCAGCTATATCAATTTTACGATGAGCTTGAGAGATGGACTGTAAAATAAGTTTGGATGCGAAAATATCCGGCGAAAATCCTACTTCTATATTAAGATAAGAGGATGTCAATCCTCCTAACAGTAAAAACAAAATAATACTTTTTTTGATTATTATATTCATGATCTATAAATATTAAGCTCAGAGTTAATATCTTAAAAGAAATAATTGTAATATTATCATCTTCTATAATTAGAAGGTATCTTGTACCTTTGATCCGATAGCTATGATATGTAGAAGGAATTATTATTCCATTCATCATCTAACCTTTCATTAAGATCGAAACCTCGATACTAGGATAGGATCAGGATGTATAAAGTAATTTTATCAGAATTAAAGTAATCTGGAACAATTAATGAATAACTATTTTATTCTTTTTTTCAGCCAACTCCTAGAAAGAGGAGTTGCAAATGAGTGTCGAAAAGATAGATAAAAATATATGCACAATTGTATAAAACATAATCCGGTGCTTATCAATGAAGCAGTGAATGCTCTTAATATCAAACATAATGGAATCTACATAGATTGTACTTTTGGCAGTGGGGGACATGCTAGAATGATATTAAATCGTTTGTCCTCTGCAGGAAAATTATATGCTATAGATCGAGATCCTGAAGCCATAGAAGCTGCGAAGTGTATTAATGATCCCCGTTTAACTATCATCCACGGTTGTTTTTCACGTATCTCATCATATATGGAGGAAAGACAATTAATAGGACGCATTGATGGAATCCTCTTAGATCTGGGTCTTTCTTCAGGACAAATAAATAATGCAGAGCGGGGATTTTCTTTTTGGCACGATGGACCCCTTGATATGCGCATGGATTATACGCAAAGCTTATCAGCTGCTGCCTGGTTATTTAATGCTACTGAACATGATATTACTGTAGTTTTGAAAAATTACGGAGAAGAACGATTTGCACGACACATTGCTCGTGCACTCATAAAACGACGTAATAATTCTCCTATTACACGAACAAAAGAACTAGTAGAAGTTATAACATCTCTTGGTCCTAAAAAATTTATTAAAAAACATCCCGCCCGCAGAAGTTTTCAGGCCATTCGAATATTCATCAATAACGAACTTACAGAACTATGGAAAGGCTTACAAGGATCTTTAAAATGCCTGCGTTCTAGCGGCCGTTTATGCGTGATTAGTTTTCATTCTTTAGAAGATCGGTTGGTAAAGTCTTTTATTCGGCACCAGAGTACGTGCTGTTTCGTTTCAGATACTAATCCTGCCGGATATTTAATTAACGAAGATCTAAATTCAGGAATATTTATTGGCTCGGAGGGTGGTCTATTGAAAGCAATTGGAAAAATAAAGCCTAGTAAAATGGAGATAGCTATGAATCATAGAGCCCGTAGTGCAATATTACGCAGCGCAGAAAGAACTGAGCGTGTGATTAATTAGAGACCAGATAATTAAGTAGATAAAAAATTAATAAAAATGTTTACCCAATAATTCTGCTATTATATTAACTTAATAAGTGATTATGAAGAATTGGTAATAAACTTAAAAAAGTAAAATTTTTATTTTACATAAAATATTAGCCAAAAAGATATCTCTAGATAATAAATTATTACTAGCAATAATTCATCGGGATCTATCAACAGTGACTTTAATAGTAAGAACAATAACCCTACTGCAATAGTAGTGAGAAATAATAATTTTTTAGATTACTTATTGGCACCATGGATAAGTTCAGTGCCCAATATTTTTATACGAGAAATGCAAATAGATAGCCGATTAGTCAAAGCTGGCGATTTATTTGTTGCTCTCCCAGGATATTTACTAGATGGACGTCAGTTTATTCCCCACGCTATCGCGCAAGGAGGACAAGCCGTGCTTACGGAAGCAGATATGAACCGCAGTAACAAGAGTGAAATTTTATATGTACATGATAAGAAGATTCCCATCATTTATTTAAAAAATTTATCTCATCATCTTTCGGAGATCGCAGCTCGTTACTATGGTTATCCAGGTCAAAAATTATCTATAGTTGGGGTTACAGGTACTAATGGTAAAACCACGATTACAAACTTAGTGGCACAATGGGTCCAATTACTTGGGAATAAAAGTGCCATTATGGGAACATTAGGTAACGGTTTATATGGACATATTATTAATACGAAAAATACTACTTCGTCCGCAGTAGAAATTCAAAAAATATTAAACTTATTAGTTGAACAAGGAAGCCAAGTTGCAGCCCTAGAAATTTCTTCGCATGGTTTAGTTCAACATCGCGTAACATCAGTCCCTTTTTCAGCTGTAGTCTTCACTAACTTAAGTCGTGATCATCTTGATTATCATGGCACTATGGAATCTTATAAAAAAGCAAAATGGTTATTGTTCTCCGCACATCAGAGTAAAAATATTATTATTAATGGCGATGATGAAGTTGGTAGATCTTGGTTATCTATATTACCAGATGCGGTAATAGTTTCTATTAATCAACCCAGTTCTAAAAGAAGACGATGGCTTAAGGCAACTAAAATTAATTTTTTTAATTATCAAGAAACTCAAATTAGATTCCAATCTTATTGGGGCAATGGAAACCTAAAGAGTCATTTAATTGGATATTTTAATGTAAGCAACTTATTATTAGCACTTACTACTCTATTAACATTAGGTTACTCACTAGATCAATTGATCGAAACATGTGATTCTTTAAAACCCGTGAAGGGACGAATGAATATGTTTCATGTGAATGGAAAACCGAAAGTAATTATAGATTATGCACATACACCTGATGCTTTGAAACACGCACTTATATGTGCACGAATGCAGCTAAGATGTAAGTCCTTATGGTGTATTTTTGGTTGTGGAGGAGAACGTGATCAAGGAAAGCGTCCTCTTATGGGCAGTATTGCTGAAAATTTTGCTGATAAAATTATCATAACTAATGATAATCCGCGTAACGAGGATCCGCGAGTTATTATAAATGATATTTTAAGAGGAATTAATTTCTCATCCAAGGTTGATATTATACCTAATCGATCGATAGCCGTAACCAGAGTACTTCAATTAGCACATGAAGATGATGTTATCTTGATAAGTGGCAAAGGTCATGAAAATTATCAGTTAGTGAAAAATAAACGGATTCATTATTCTGATCTTGCGCTAGTAACAAAACTTTACGAAAAATCAAATAATGATACCTCTTACATTATTTCAAATAGCTAATATTATTGATGGAAAAATTATAGGTTGCCCTCTTAGTAAGAGTTACCATATCTATTCAATATTAACTGATACACGACAATCTGCCACATCCGCTCTTTTTATTGCCTTAAAAGGAAAAAATTTTGATGGGCATAATTTTATTACCGAAAGTATTAAAAATAATGGTGTTAGGGCAGTAGTGGTTAGTCATCTTTTAACTATCAATTTACCACAAATTGTCGTGTCTGATCCCATCCTAGCTCTGGCAAAACTAGCCTCGTGGATTCGCCAACAGCTCAAGAGCACTAAGATAGTAGCCTTAACCGGATCTTGTGGCAAGACTACAGTTAAAGAAATGTTGCATGTTATATTAAGTCAATGTGGCCCGACACTATCTACTTTTAACAATATGAATAATAAAATAGGAGTATCATTAACATTGTTAAAATTGAATCAAAAATATGCTTTTGGCGTTATTGAATTAGGTGCTAATCACCCAGATGAAATTTCTTTTACAGTAAAGTTAACAAAACCAGAAGTAGTATTAGTAAATAATATATCATTATCACATTTAGAGTATTTTGGATCTTTGAGAGGAGTAGCACGGGCTAAAGGAGAAATATTTACGGGATTAAAAAAGCATGGAATAGCTATTATTAATAATGAAAATAATCATTATTTTCCTTTTTGGCAAAACATGCTTCGTAATAAGGTAGTATGGCGTTTCTCTCTGAAGAAAAAAACTAATAGTAATTTTTTTGCTTCTAATATTAGTTTAAATTCTTTTAGTACTTCCTTTACCATCCATACTCCGGTAGGAGTAGTGGATGTGCATCTATCATTGTTAGGTATGCATAATATTGTGAATGCTATAGCAGCAACAGCTTTAGCTACTGCAGTGGAAGTACCATTAGTAAAAATTAGACAGGGATTATCTATGGTCCAAGCCTTTCCGGGACGAATGTATCCAGTGTTTTTAGATAAAGATAAAAATAAGTTACTGTTAGATGACAGCTATAATGCTAATGTTTCATCTATGAATGCTGCAGCTTTGACTTTAGCTAAAATGCCCGGATATTTAGTGATGGTAGTAGGAGACATGGCTGAATTAGGGGTGCATAGTGTTAAATATCACCAGAAAGTAGGAGCTACAGTCCATAATATAGCCGAAATTAATAAAGTGATTAGCATCGGAACATTGAGCAAAAATATTAGTTGTTTTCATTCTAATGGAGAACATTTTGATAATCCAGTGAAATTAAGTAAACGACTCAAAATGTTGCTTCAAGAATATAATAAAATAACGATCTTAATCAAAGGTTCTCGGAATACTGTTCTGGATTCTATTATAGAAACCTTAAAATCATAAGTAACATTTATGTTATTCTGGATACTGACGAAAATTACAGATGGAAAAAATATAACCTTTCTAAATTTTAGATCTATTTTTAGTTTTCTCACAGCCTTCTTTATTCCTATTTTTATGATGCCATCATTCATACACACATTAAAAAAATTACATCTTAATCAAATTATTCGTCTGGAGGGTCCTAAGACTCATTTAAATAAGTACGGAACACCTACTATGGGAGGAACGATAATTTTAATATCTATTCTCCTTACCGTATTACTTTGGGCGCAGTTATCTAACTCTTATATTTGGTGTATATTATTTGTATTAATAGGTTATGGTGTTATAGGATTTATTGATGATTACCGAAAACTATCACGTCGTAATACCCAAGGTTTAAGTGCCCGCTGGAAATATTTTTGGCAATCTATAATCACAGGTATGATAATTGGGTTGATGTGGTGGATTGATAAAAACCAAATTCCAATACAGAATATAATGTATCTTGATTTAAGTAATTTTTTTTCTTCCATGGGAATAATATTATATTTTTTAATAATTTATTTTGTTCTGATTGGGACTAGCAATGCTGTTAATCTAACCGATGGCTTAGATGGATTAGCCATTATGAACGTAGTATTAGTATCTTCAGGTTTTGCTTTAGTAGCATGGGCCACTGGTAATGTAACTTTGGCAAGTTATCTCCATCTTTCTTACTTACAGTATGCTAGTGAAATAGTAATAGTTTGTACTGCCATTATGGGAGCAGGATTAGGTTTTTTGTGGTTTAATACATATCCGGCTCAAATATTTATGGGAGATGTTGGATCTCTGCCCTTAGGAGGTTTATTAGGAATAATTGCAGTACTATTACGAAAGAAATTCTTGCTCTTCATCATGGGTGGAGTATTTGTTATAGAAACTATTTCAGTCATTATTCAAGTAGGATGGTTTAAATTACGAGGAACACGATTCTTTCTTATGGCTCCACTACATCATCATTATGAATTGAAAGGATGTCCGGAACCGAAAATTATCGTAAGATTTTGGATTTTATCTTTAATAATGATTTTTATAGGAATAGTCACCATCGTGAAGGTACCTTAAATGAATTATAAAAAAAAAAAATTCTCATAATTGGAATAGGTATTACTGGACTCTCATGTATTGACTTTTTTTTATCGCGTGATATATCACCTCGGGTGATAGATACTAGATCTTCTCCCCCAGAACTTAATAAGTTACCCAAAAAAGTAGAATACTATTGTGGTTTTTTAAACAGAAAATGGTTACAGTCCACGGACATGATAGTATTAAGTCCGGGCATCAGTATCATGCATCCATTTGTTCAAGAAGCATTAGCTAATGGTATAGAAATAGTCAGCGATATTGAATTATTTTGTCGAGAATCGCGATGTCCTATTGTGGCGATTACTGGTACTAATGGTAAAACCACTGTCTCCACTTTAATTACAGATATAGCTAGGTCTTATGGGTATTATACTGGTCTAGGGGGTAATATTGGGTTACCAGCTCTCAAACTTTTACTCAAACCCTATGAACTTTATGTATTAGAAATCTCTAGTTTTCAACTAGAAACGATACAGAGTATGCAGAGTGTGGCCGCAACTATTTTAAATATTACTGAAGATCATCTAGATCGTTACCCTCTTGGATTTCATCATTACTGTGATACAAAATTACGCATTTATGAACAATCTGACGTTTGTATTTATAATGCAGAAGAGCAGAACACACACCCTAAACGAAGTTCTTTACAAAAATCTGTAAGTTTTGGGAGAAGTCAAGGTAACTATTATCTAGATAGATCTTCGTCGGGTAGTGTTTGGTTATATGTAAATGGTAACAAATTGTTAAATACAAACAATATCCGGTTACTAGGGGAGCATAATTACATGAATGTTTTAGCATCCCTAGCAGTAGCAGACGTGTTAGGAGTACCTCGGAGTGTTAGTTTAAAAACTATTTCTAATTTTACTGGGTTGCCGCATCGATATCAATTAATTTGGGAAAATAATAGGATTCAATGGATAAATGATTCTAAGGCTACTAATGTAGGAAGTACAATAGCTGCTCTGAAGTTGACTAGAAAAATAAGAAGCGGAATAATTCATTTACTCTTGGGAGGAGATGGAAAATCTGCCGATTTTAGTCCTCTGAAAGAGTATTTACAAGATCGAATCCAAGTATACTGCTTTGGCAGAGATAAAGATCTATTATCAATATTATGTCCCGAGATAACAATAACAACCAACACTATGATTGAAGCTATGCACTTACTGGCTAAGAAATTAAAGCCTGGTGATACGGTACTTTTATCTCCTGCCTGCTCTAGTCAAGATCAATATTCTAATTTTAGTCAACGTGGAAATATATTTACTTCTTTAGCTAAAGAGTTAGGTTAATTGCGTAAGCCACATTTCATTAATTTTTTTCCAACATAATATTTTATTTTCTTTGGGTACGGTTAGGAGCATATTTATATTCTATACTTAAAATTATAAACATATCTAAGAAAAATTAGATAAAAATCTATGAATGAATTTACTTCTCGCTTATTAATAATAGGTGGTGGAACAGGCGGACATATATTTCCCGGAATAGCAATAGCTCACTATCTTATGAAGCATCAATGGAAAATTCTCTGGATAGGATCATCTGATCGTATGGAAGCTAGGATAGTGCCCCAACATAATATTGATATTGAAATTCTTAAGATGAATTTTATTAGAAAAAAAGGCTTGAAGTATTACTTCCCTGGTTTCCTCCAATTAGGAGGTACCCTAATTAAATCTTTTAATATAATGCAAACTTGGAAACCGGATGTAGTATTAGGTCTGGGCGGGTATATTTCCGCAGCAGGAATTGTAGCAGCTTGGTTATATGATATTCCCATAGTTATACATGAACAAAATCGTATTGCAGGATTAACAAACCGATGGTTAGCCAAAATATCGCGATATGTATTACAAGGTTTGCCTGGAGATTTAAATAATGCTCGGGTAGTAGGTAATCCTATTCGCAATGAAATTCGAACCATTCCTTCCCCTGAAGTAAGATTTTTAGGTCGCGAAAATAGTCCGATCAGAGTATTAGTAATGGGAGGTAGCCAAGGATCGAAAATAATAAATAATATTATTCCACAAGTTGCAATGATTTTGGGACCCAAAATTACTTTATGGCATCAGGTTGGATCCTTGTTTTTAACCAAAACGCTCAAATCGTATCAAGAAACATATGAAACTTCATATCGAATTACTGAATTTATTTATGATATAGCAGAAGCTTATAGTTGGGCTGATATAGTTATTTGTAGATCTGGGGCATTAACTGTAAGTGAAATATCAGCGGTAGGGTTACCGGCTATTTTTGTCCCTTTTCCACATAAAGATCAACATCAATACTGGAATGCAGTATTGCTAGAAGAGATAGGTGCTGCTAAGATTATAAAGCAATCATATTTTACAGCTTCGAGAATAGCTGCGATGTTAGAATCTTTTGACAGAAGACAACTCTTACGGATGGCTTTATTAGCCAAATCTATAGGGATTATGAATGCTACAGAAAAAATAGCTGATATAATAGAAAGAGCTGCTATTACTGATAAATCAAGATAATTCTTTCTTAGAAAGAATAGTCATTAACAAATACGGAATAATTACAAAAATCATTGTCTAAATTTCAAAATATACGTTTAAATTGGACTTTATTAAGATCATCACAAAAATATATCCACTTTATAGGTATCGGAGGTTCTGGCATGGGATCTCTAGCTGAAATACTAGTACGGGAAGGATATCTAATCAGTGGGTCCGATCTGCAACACAATACCATGACAGAACACCTACTATCACTAGGAGTAACTATTTATTTTACTCATGATTCCTCCCATGTCCAACAAGCATGTATAGTGGTGATTTCCACAGCTATTGATCATAATAATTCAGAGATAACGGCTGCTTATGAAGCACATATCCCTGTAATAAGACGAGCACAAATGCTCTCCGAGGTAATGCGTAATCGATATAGTATTGCAGTTGCTGGATCACATGGTAAAACTACTACTACTGCTCTATTAGCTACTATCTATACCAAAGCAGGATTAGATCCCACATTTATTAATGGTGGAATATTGAAGGCGACAGGAACACCCGCTCATTTAGGATGCAGTAAATATCTCATATTGGAAGCGGATGAAAGTGATGGTTCTTTTTTATATTTACGACCCATGGTAGCAGTTATTACTAACATTGATGCTGAACATATGGATACTTATAAAGGAAAATTAGATAATCTTAAAGGAACTTTTATAAAGTTTTTGAATAATTTACCTGATTATGGGCATATAATTATATGCGTAGATAATCTAGCACTTAGACATATTTGGCCAGATATTAAGCGTAACATCCAAATTACAACATATGGATTCAGTGAAGATGCTGATCTCCGGATTACTCATTATAAACAAGAAAGTCTCAAAAGTTATTTTTGTTTATTACGTAAAAATAAGACGAATCTTTCCATATGTTTAAATATGCCCGGACGTCACAATGCACTTAATGCAGCTGCTGCTGTTGCTGTAGCTACCGAAGAAGGAATAGCTGATTCTGTGATTTTACAATCCCTATCCTCTTATCAGGGTACACTACGGAGATTTGAGTTTCGGGGGGAATTTTTTCTTCAGCATTTTAATGGTAAAGTAGGGAGTGTGTTAATAGTAGATGATTATGGACATCATCCTACGGAATTAGCGGCCACTATTCAAACGATTCGTATAAGCTGGCCTCAAAAAAGACTAGTAATGATATTTCAACCCCATCGTTACACGAGAACGCGTAATCTCTATAATGACTTTGTTTCGGTACTATCCCAATTAGATATTATCTTATTATTACAAGTTTATTCTGCGGGTGAAACTCCCATTAACGGAGCTAATAGTAGTGCCCTATGTCATTCTATTAATATTTTGAATAAGAAAATAAAAGCCATTTTTGTGTCCACACATTCTGATCTGATAAATTTGCTCTATTCATTATTGAAGAATAATGATCTAGTTTTAATTCAGGGCGCTGGAAATATAAGAAAAATACCTGATCTTCTTATTACTCACTTATTACCAAGACTGAAATAATTTTCTCTATTTTTAGAACAACAGGAATTAATTTGATGGGTGATAAAATTGCAGTATTATTAGGCGGAAACTCAGCCGAGAGAGAAGTCTCTTTGCTATCGGGGCAATCAATAATCAGCGGTCTTAAAGATGCCGGTATTACTGCCTATGCAATAGATATTCAATCTTATCACGTAAGAAATCTTAAAAATGATGGATTTCAGAAAGTATTTATTGCTCTCCATGGACGTGGAGGAGAAGATGGATGTCTGCAAAGTATGCTAGAATACTTAAGAATTCCTTATACTGGAAGTGGGATTCAAGCTTCTGCTATTAGTCTAAATAAGTTACATACTAAGTTAGTCTGGGAAAGTATTGGATTACCAGTAGCTCCTTGGATAACGATTACTAAATATGCCTTTATCAAAGGTGGTTTAAGTCGTAATATAAAAGATCAGATATTAAATTTATCTATGCCCGTGATAGTAAAACCTATTAATGAAGGATCCAGTTTAGGAATTAAAAAAGTTAATCATATTAAGGAACTTTCAGGAGCCTTAAAACATGCATTTTATTATGATCATACGGTATTAGTAGAAAAATGGCTTAGTGGTCCTGAATACACTGCTGTTATTTTAGGCGATCGAATTTTACCTGAGATTCGTATTCAGTACGCCGATATAGTTTATGACTACAGAGCTAAATATTGCTCCTCCAACACTCAATATTTTTGTCCTAGTGGTTTATCCAGTGAACAACAATGTTATTTTAATCAGCTGGTAATGAAAGCATGGAAAATTTTAGGTTGTAGTGGATGCGGTAGGATTGATATCATGCAAAATGATGGTAAATTTTATTTACTCGAAGTAAATACATCGCCCGGTATGACTAGTCATAGTTTAGTACCTATCGCCGCAGAACAGATAGGTTGGAATTTTTCTCAATTATTAGTAGAAATTCTTAATTTAGCTGATCTAAAGAATCCGATATCTGACGATATCGTAATATCTCAATAAGATAAACATATGAATATGTGGCATAATCAAAAATAATATTTATACACATTTTAATTCATCTTCGGTATGAGAGATATATAATTAATCACGTAGTTAGTCTGTAGCCAAGGATGCTAATCTTTCTAATGCAGATTTTATTTTTTCCGGACATTTTATAGCTACTTGGCGCAATATTGCCGCACTTTGATGACTTATGGTGCGCGAGAATATTATATTCTTGTTGAATGATGATGAATATGTGGAGCACGGATAATTATTGGTCATCTGCAATGAAGGATTAATACTCAGATCAATTCCTATTAAGGATGGAATTAGGGATTGTAAAAGGGAAACTAAAATTCGGTGTTCATAACGCAATCTGTTCATTGCGTGAGCATTAGCAAATGCTAGTGATAATCTTCCTTGATGAAAGTTTATCACCCGACACCAAGAATGTAAATGTAATGGTAGGACCGATTTGACTACCTGATCTAAATAAATTAATTGTTCATATTTTTTTTGTAAGTATTTGAGCATACTATGCTCGCAAGCATTATCAAAAATATTTTTTAGGGTACATGGATCACTATATCTCATAAAATATATTCCATTAATAATCTTGAGTGGAGAATTTTCCAATATAATATTGGTTAGAGAGTTAAAAATAATTTTTACCTTCATTAAGAAGGAATTTCTTTCCTAAGAAGGAAAAGATTCTCAGTCTATAACGTTTTTCAGAAATATTATAATAAAATTTATATGGCATTGATGAAAAGAAGATGAGTAAAATATAAGTTAGAATAAAGAGAATTAATTCACTATGTTATTACAGATATTAAAAAGAATTTTTGGCAGCAGAAATGATCGAATAATATTTCGCATGACCAAATTAGTTGACTGCATTAACCACTTAGAAAAAAAATACTCTAAGCTTTCTGATAAGTCATTAAAAGAAAATACCAAGTTATTTAGAGCACGGCTTGAGAAAGGTGAAATACTAGACAATATTTTACCGGAAGCTTTTGCGACTGTAAGGGAAGCTAGTAAACGGGTATT
>JBAPLS010000002.1:0-2048 GCA_037083765.1 Candidatus Dasytiphilus stammeri | reverse complement strand
GTCCCGTTTCAAAAGCAGGACATGCCACGAAAATTATTTTTCTTACTGCCGATGCTTTTGGGGTATTTCCTCATGTCTCGAGGCTGACTGCAATGCAAACACAATACTATTTTTTATCTGGATTTACATCTAAAATTACGGGTACTGAACGGGGAATCAAAAAAAATATTCCCACTTTTTCCGCTTGTTTTGGAGCATCTTTTTTACTTTTACATCCCAGTAAGTATGCAGCTCTTCTATTCAAGTATATAAAGACCTCCCAGGCAGAAACTTTTCTGGTTAATACTGGTTGGAATGGTTTAGGAAAGCGAATTTCTCTGAGGGATACTCGTGTTATTATTAATGCTATATTGAATAACCAGGTGTTGGTAAATAGTAGTACCATCACATTACCTATATTTAATCTTTCAGTGCCTGGAGAGATTTCTGGTATTAACAATAATATTCTTGATCCTCGCAATTCTTATCACCATCCCGATCAATGGATAACAAATGCTAGACATTTAGCACATCAGTTCATTAATAATTTTAAAAAATACCGTAATTGTCCGAAAGTCACTCACTTCCTGCGTGCAGGCCCTATCCTTTAATTTCGTGTATAACGTGGTCTAAATAAAGTAGATGAAAACTAAGTTATATATCTTTATACTACTATGTATTTGATAATCAATAATAGAACTGATAAGATAATTATTCTTGATAATCTCATTCTTGATTTTCTTTATCACTTGAATAACACTCTTAGTGCCGAAATAAAAAATTGAATAATATTTTATGAGTGATACACATCCCAAAGATTCCACAGGAAAGCAAAAAAGAGAGAAAATTCATTCATAATATTTAGATTGTAGTTTTCTAATTTTGCTCTAAAATAGAAGAATATATTATAAGAAACATTTTTATTAAATATTTTTAGGTAGGATCTATGATCCGTATTAAAATAAGCAGTACCGCACAAGAACATTTGCTCCAGTTGTTATCTAGTCAGACAGAAGGTACACACCTTCGCATATATGTAACTAATCCTGGCACTTATTATGCGGAATGTGGACTAGCTTTTTGCTTACCTAATTCCATTTCAGTAGATGATGTGAAATTACCATTTCACCAATTTTCTATTTATATTGATGTTAATAGTGCTCCTTGGCTTGAAGATGCGGAAATAGATTTAGTTAGGAATCAAGATTTGCTGGAATCACAGCTGATATTGAAAGCACCTAAGATAAAGGATCTTATACAAGATGACGATATGTCATTAACAGACCGGATCCAATCTGTTCTTAATATTCAAATTAATCCACACCTCCATGACCATGGAGGACATGTAAGCTTGACAGAAATTACTCCGGAAGGTTTTGTTATTCTGCATTTTAGTGGTGGTTGCAATGGATGTTCAATGGCTTATTTTACGCTGAAGGAACATATTGAAAAAACATTGTTACAACATTTTCCGGAACTGAAAGGAGTTCGGGACGCAACTGCACATCATCGAGGCGAGCACTCTTACTATTAAGCTGATTTAGCTATCAATAGAACCATTGAGGAGTGGAATGAGGTGATATGGAAATAAAAACATTAAAAGATTTAATTGTCATCGGCGGTGGTATTAATGGTGTTGGTATTGCCGCCGATGCTGCAGGGCGTGGACTATCAGTGCTACTTTTAGAAGCCCACGACTTAGCTTGTGCTACATCTTCCGCCAGTTCTAAATTAATTCACGGTGGATTACGTTACCTGGAACATTATGAGTTTAAATTAGTTAGCGAAGCACTATCAGAACGTGAAATAATATTAAAGTCAGCACCACATATTGTTTTTCCCCTGCGATTTCGTCTTCCTCATTGTTCACATTTACGTCCCGCATGGATGATTCGAATGGGACTGTTTATATATGACCACTTAAGGAAAAATATTAGTTTACCTAAGAGCAAAAGCATTCGCTTCTGTGAAAATTCCTCGGTTTTAGAGGCAGCCATTTTTAAATAAAATCCACTGTTAAATGCAAGAAATGCTTTCTTGATTTAAATATATATTTTCTTAAAACAACC
>JBAPLS010000001.1:0-3201 GCA_037083765.1 Candidatus Dasytiphilus stammeri | reverse complement strand
GACGCACAATATTCTTGATATGTTCTAGAGGATATGAAACCCGAGCATTTTCTGTAATGCTAGTATCATAAAAATCTATTGAACCGTCATTCTGTACCCTAACATTTTCCAACAGTGCATTTCGTCGGATTGCATGGTAAATATCGGGTTCTTCGTGTTCGGAAAGGTTCATAGTCTTAGCATAACATCCCCCTTCCAAATTAAAGACACCATTACGATCCCATCCATGCTCATCATCTCCTATTAATTTACGTTGTGGATCAGTAGATAAAGTGGTTTTACCAGTACCAGAAAGACCAAAAAAAAGTGCTACATCCCCTTTTGTTCCCATATTAGCTGAACAATGCATAGATGCTATTCCTTTCCCTGGAAGTAAATAATTCATAATAGAGAATAATCCCTTTTTAATTTCTCCTCCGTACCAAGTACCACCTATAAGTTGGATATTTTCAGTCAGATTAAACGCAATAAAATTTTCTGAATTCAATCCGTGTTCTTGCCATAAATGATTAGTGCATTTAGCAGCATTCATAAGTACAAAATCCGGAGTAAAATTTTTTAACTCTTCTTCTTCTGGACGAATAAACATATTAGTCACAAAATGTGCCTGCCATGCTACTTCAGTAAAAAAACGTACTGCTAAACGAGCCTCGGAGTTAGATCCACACCACGCATCCACAATAAAAATTCGCTTTCCTGATAGTTGTTTTGTAACAATCTTTTTAAGATATGTCCAAATTTCAGGAGAGAGAGGATGATTATCACTCTGTCCCTCCTCTCCTTGATCAGCCCACCATATTTTATGGTTAGTATTATCATCACGTACGACATATCTATCTTGAGGAGACCTACCCGTAAAAATTCCAGTATTAACTGCGATAGCTCCGCATTTAGTTATAATTCCACGTTCCAATTGTGTTAACTTGGGCTGAGTTTCCTCCCGATATAAAGTGTCATAATCTGGATTATAAATTATTTCGATAGTATTAATAATATTATAATTGATTAGATCTTTTTTAGTTGGTCCCTTCCTAAAAATTCCCATAGAATTACTTCTCCATTATCATTCTGCAAAATCTTCTTTTTCCATGTTATAATCGCACAACTTGATAGTAATTGGATGAGATTAATAAATCGAGTTGTATCAAAACAAACTATTATAATAAATGAAATTCAGTAGTAGTGCATAGTACATAGAAAACTCTTTCTACTAATTAATCTAAAACATTTCTTTATACTTAAACAGTTTTTCTTAAAAAAGAAAAAATATTACATTATGATCATGCATTAATAATTTATTATAATCGTCAAATACATAGTACTAATATTGCTATGTTAGCATGATATAAATAACTTAATATATCAACGTTGTTGATTAGAATCTTGAACTCAAAATAAATAATGGTAAGAATGGTAGAGAAACGCAATATATTTTTGATTGGTCCCATGGGTGCGGGCAAAAGTACTATTGGACGCATATTAGCTCAACAACTAAATATGGAGTTTTTTGATTCTGATCAAGAAATTGAACGACGTACTGGAGCCGATATAAGCTGGGTGTTTGATGTAGAGGGGGAAGAAGGTTTTCGGATCCGAGAGGAAAAAATTATTAATGAAATGACTGAAAAACAGGCCATTGTCCTCGCTACAGGAGGAGGAGTGGTGCAATCACGTTATAACCGGAATCGCCTGTCGTCGCGTGGGTTAGTGGTGTATCTACATACCACTGTGGAAGAACAAATGGTACGGACACAACGTGATAGAAAAAGACCTTTGTTACAGGTAACTAATAGTGGTTCACCCCGTGAAATTCTTCAATCTCTTGCCACTGAGCGTAATCCTTTGTATGAGGAAATAGCCGATATTACAATTTGTACTGATGATAAAAGTGCTAAAGTGGTCGTCAACCAAATCATGATTTTTTTTAAAAATAGTTAAGAGATGACGAATGGGTGATGAATATGGAAAGAATAATAGTGAATTTGCAGGAACGCAGTTACCCTATTACTATAGCTCCTGGTTTGTTAAAGAACTCGATTAATTTTTTTCCTTTAAAGGCAGAAGAACAAACCATGATAGTGACTAATAATACTATAGCTGCTATCTATCTTCAGAAGATAGTAACAGTATTAAAACATGCCAGAGTATTAGTGGATTATATTATTCTGCCTGATGGAGAGGGATATAAAAATTTACATTCTTTAAATTACTTATTTAGTGTCCTTTTGAAAAAAGCACATGGACGTGATACCACCCTAATTGCTTTAGGGGGAGGAGTGATTGGTGATATCACTGGATTTGCAGCCGCTAGTTATCAGAGGGGAGTACGTTTCATTCAAGTGCCCACTACCCTGTTATCACAGGTAGATTCGTCCGTAGGAGGAAAAACCGCAGTCAATCATCCTCAAGGAAAAAATATGATTGGTGCTTTTTATCAGCCAGCTTCAGTGTTAGTAGATATTAGTTGTCTAAATACGTTACCTAAACGAGAATTGATTTCTGGACTGGCAGAAGTCATAAAATGTGGTCTTGCATTCGATAGGAGTTTTTTTAATTGGTTAGAAGAGAATATTGATAATTTATTAACGCTGGAAGAACTATCGCTGATACAGTGTATCCGTTATTGTTGTGAATTGAAAGCTAAGATAATTGCTGCTGATGAACGCGACCAAAGTGGTTTGAGATCGTTACTAAACTTAGGACATACTTTTGGACACGCTATAGAAATAGAGTTAGGATATGGAAAATGGCTTCATGGAGAAGCGGTATCCGCCGGATTAGTAATAGCTTGCCGCACTGCTGAAAAAATCGGTAGGCTGAAAAGCATGGTTACCGATCAAGTAATTTCATTATTAAAACGTGCAGGTTTACCCGTAAGTATTCCACCTATTCTCAAACCTAACCGATTATTTCCACACATGTTGCGAGATAAAAAAATGAGGGCCAGAAAGTTACAATTAGTCTTACCTTTAAGTTTAGGTAAAGCACAAGTATGTAAGAGTATTTCTTCTGATCTCATTATCTCTGCTATTGAAGAGAGCCATCAAAAAATTTACTAGGGGTAATTAATAGATCAAAAATTAATATTATTTTTCCTGCCTCCATATAAAAATGAGAAAAATAAATGAAACATTTACTGTCATGCTCGATTTTGTCTGCAGATTTCGCCCGCTTAGGGGAAGATACTGCTAGTGTTATAGC